>JAESRJ010000111.1 GCA_016764715.1 Kordiimonadaceae bacterium
GGTCATAAAATTTGCAAGGCATTTCCAGAACATTGAAATTACCGAGCAAAACGCGAATTTTTACTTCGACCCAGACAACGCTTTGTCACGGGCCAAGGAAGCCAATGTCGATAGCGCTTCTGTTTTTGTCAAAAAATTCAAAGCCAAATCGAAAGACGGAAAAAGCTTCCTTCTTGCTGTAAACGGCCTGTTTAAGTCAGAAGCTCTCAGCCAGATTAAGCCGCCACGTTTTCCTGGCGCGCGCCCAGGCCAATTCTTCACGCTAGGCAAGCTCTCTGGTTCCAAGACTCGCATCACCGAGATCAAAAACTATCCAGAGAACACATCAATTACGACCGACTATGTATACACCAGTGCTGCACCGCTTAATGGCGGTAATGGCGGCATTACCGATGCTCGTAACGTCACGGTTCGCTTAAACCACACCATTCTTGCTATGCCTGAAAATGACTTTAAGCCGCGTTTTGATGACGCCCGTGTCGGGTACTTCTTAAACTATGTAAACGACATGACAAATCCAAGTGCCACCCCTTGGCGCGATGTCATCCAACGTTGGAACCTCATTAAAAAGGACCCGAGCGCTGCGATTTCCGAGCCTGTTAAGCCAATTGTCTGGTGGATCGAAAATACCACACCTGAAAACATGCGCCCGGTTATCAAAAAGGCTGTGGAAGCGTGGAACATTGCTTTTGAAAAAGCAGGCTTCAAAAATGCAGTTCGGGTGAACATTCAGCCTGACGATGCTGATTGGGACGCTGGCGACATTCGCTACAACGTGTTGCGCTGGACATCTAGCCCGCAAGTTCGCTTTGGCGGCTACGGCCCACACTTTGCGAACCCACGCACAGGCGAGATCCTAGGCGCTGACATCATGCTGGAATACGCGTTCCTCACCAATCGCCTCAATTCGGCTGAACTGTTTGAGACATCTGGTTTGGCCCTACCACAGCAAGCTGAGGAAACAMGSCAYCTAAACTTCTACCAAAAGCATGAGCAAATTTGCTCCATGGCWGGYCARTTGCARATGAGCAAYATGCTCGGYAATATGTTTGCRRCMACAATGGRHGCWGGCCCTGACCTYTCSACMAAACTRGTWGAAGAAAGCATCTATTATCTGATGCTGCACGAAGTTGGSCATACRCTTGGYTTGAACCACAAYATGAAAGCCTCGCAAGCACTGGCATACGAAGATGCGCATGACATTAGCAAGCAAGGCGGCGGCCTGGTTGGATCTGTGATGGATTACCCGTCCATCAACATTGCAGCCAAAGGCAAAGAGCARGCGCAYTTCTAYACKGTWCGCCCTGGTGATTATGATATCTGGGCAATCCAGTTTGGCTATTCCCCTGATATGGACGACTTGGCAACACGTGATGCACACCTCGCCCGGTCSAATGAAAAAGGCCTAGCCTTTGGTAATGATGCAGACGATATGCGYGCGCCRGGKGGYGGCATTGAYCCGCGYRTAAACATCAGTGACCTTACCGATAACGCSGTTCARTATGCKCAAGACMGRCTTGARCTTGARGCRGAYATCCTTGCCAACCTKAARGACAAATACACCAARGAAGGCARGAGYTAYCAGGARCTGCGYAATGCATACCTGGTCCTRACWGGKGATATGTTCACWCAGGGCCGWACKGTTTCTCGSTAYATYGGCGGYGTTTATGTTGATCGYTCTGTAGCTGGACAGGACGGAGCAAGCGCTCCTTACGTGCCAGTTGAAGAAGAGAAACAGAAACAGGCANTGAAATTRCTGCGCGACTATATCTTCTCACCGGATGCATTCAACACCGACCCTGGCTTGCTACAGCATATTGCYTTGCAACGTCGCGGCTTCAGCCAGCGCGGTATCGGTAACGAAGATCCGAAACTMCACGGCCGAGCKGCTGCTGTTCAAGCCAATGTRCTTGCRCACTTGCTGCACCCRCGTGTCYTWACYCGTATCACYGACACACAGCTTTACGGCAATACATATAGTGTTACTGAAATGATGGRTGATCTRACSGACGCTATTTTTGAAGATGATAGCCGCAGTGCGGTGAACACGTACCGYCAGCAATTGCAGGTGTCTTATGTGAASCGTTTGGTCGGYATTTTCAMRAGCAGCAATAACCCCGATCCGAGGAGAGCCTCTTACGATCATATTGCTCGCTCGAACGCGTTTGGTAACCTCCGCAAAATCGCTAAAGACATGACTCGCTGGAGGGGCGGCGCTTCAACAAGGGCGCACCGCGACCATGTGAAATATATCATTGATAAAGCACTGGAAGTGAATAACGGTTAATACCGTGACTCCAAGTAATTTAGCAAGACGGCGGCCCTGTTTGGTCGCCGTTTTTTATGRCAAYCGAGCCWCAGATSCACAGCCCSACSGGACAKGYAGCCYGCAGCTAATGWACYACATCCCATTGCCGMGCCAACCGCAACGCTTTGGCAATATCACGGGMRTTTAGTTCCAGAGCCACATCACASCGATCACCCGCRGCGCGGCCAATTCCGTGAATAGCAGCCAAATTAAACCACTTGTGCGCCTCTATGAAATTTTGGTCTACACCGTGGCCTGTTGCATAGAACARYCCCAGATCATATTGCGCTTCCGCTCCCCCAGCTTCAGCTTGGRCTAGCCGCTTGTGAATATCGGCATCCAGAATTTCCTGCATGGGCCCGCTATATTTCTGCCCCATTTCCCTTCTCCATCTACCTACCCTGTTTGTAATCGAACAAGGGCAACAACAGTATGAAATCATGTGATCCAAATCACACAATCGACTGACGYAGAAGGCTACATATAYGTGGGCATAACGAACTAWGTGAATATCGCCAGAAGTGCATTTTCGGTGAAAATCTGGGATTTCCGACCTTGATGGTAGCAAAATATACAGTATTTCAGAAGCGATTTTATTTTGCCAACAGCCACCGAGACTTATCACAATTCAGCGCGTTAGGACTCTCTTAGGCAGAGTATGGCATTCTGCAGGTAGGCTGCTTTGCCATTTCCGTATTTGAGCCAAACGATAGATGATTATTGGGAAAAAAATGCGCACTCCAAGAAACGAGAATATTAGTGTCCTCTACCCTTGTACGACGCCAGATTTTTGTTGAAGCGGGAGCATAGTTTGCAGCCTATAAAAAAAAACCGTCGCGTCTTATTAGTGGAAGACTCGAAATTTTATTCTGCCGTTATCAGGCAGCAGGTTGAAACGCTGCCAAACATCATACTTGATAGYGCMACRACMCWARAAGCWGCSAWRCAACTCCTTGASGYYCATARMGGSCAWTAYRCMTTGGCYYTRGTSGATCTRAAYTTGCCSGAYGCRCCWAAMGGRGAAATWGTCGAYRYTGTARGWGARCAYGASGTGCCAACSGTYGTTTTTTCCAGCAAYTTCAAYCCRAARACSAAARAARAMCTYTTTGCCAAAGGSATTGTTGAYTATGTGATGAAAGATAGCCCCATTGCTCTTGAATATCTAGTTGAGCTGGTCAAGCGCTTACTTTCACATTCTGAGCAAAAGGTTCTGGTAGCAAGTAAGTGCGCGAAAGCACGGCGCACGCAAGTACAGTTGTTGAATAATTTACARCTCTCCTCCTGGGCCTGCGACAGTGGCATGGAAGCGGAGAAAATCCTCAGAAAACATGAAGATATTGCGCTCGTACTAGTGGGAGATGAGCTAAAGGACTGTTCAGGCGTGGAACTTGTTAGTAAACTTCGTAAAGCTTTCCGCTCTTCCCAGCTTTCAATTCTAGCCATCCCAGATCAAGAAACAGATTCAGCATCCCAATATTTAAGGTACGGTGCAAATGACTTCCTGCGACAGCCCTATTCACCCGAGGAATTTCAATGCCGCATCAACAACGCGCTCAAGTCACAAGACTTGCTCTTAGAATTAGAGGCCGCAGCTACCCGGGATTTTCTTACCGGTATGTTCAACCGCCGCGCCTTTTTCGAAACGGCATCCTCTACGATAGCCCTTGCCACGAGGGGAAAACATCCTTTAGCCCTCGCTATGGTAGATATTGATCACTTTAAGCAAGTGAATGACACATATGGCCACGACATCGGGGATTTGGTTATCAAGCAGATCGCGGATGTCCTTCAACGGGAAATCCGCRGTGGAGATATTGCTGCCCGTGTTGGCGGAGAAGAATTTTGCTTATTAATGCCAAACCTTGAAGCAAAAAATATCGCAGCTATATTCACCCGTATTCGCACAGCCATCAAAGCAATTTCTGTTCCGACCCCTCAAGGCGTTGTCCATGTAAGCGCGAGTTTCGGCATTACAACCAGAATAACGCCGGACATCGAAGTGATGATGAAGGCAGCTGATCAGGCGCTTTACGAGGCAAAGAGATCAGGGCGCGATAAATTCGTGATGGCAGAGCGAACCAATTAATCCTCGGTTCAGCCAACAAAACATAATCTTCACCCCTGCCCCAAGTTTGCCTTTATACTGCCCCTATTACCCAACAGGATGCAGGCTAAGGATCTAACATAGGTTTCTTATTGGAATGGGATTTGGATATGAAGAGTAAAACCACAGCCTTATTGGCCTTGCCGCTTGCGCTTTTTGCCGGAGCCTGCGCACCCAATTTGTCATCAAATTCTTATGATGCCTATTCCGTTGGCGAAGTACGCCGCGTGGAACGTGGTACGATACAGAGCTACCGCTGGGTCGAAATTAATAGCCGAACAGGCGTTGGGACAGCAGCTGGCGTAGGTATTGGGGCCGCGGCTGGCTCATCAGTTGGCCACGGCGCTGACGGGATAATTGGCGCTATTGGCGGCGCCCTCCTTGGTGGACTTATTGGTTCAGCGATCGAAAAATCTGCCAACAAGCGTTCAGGCTATGAATATGTGATTTTAACGGCAAGCGGGTCACTTGTCAGCATTGTTCAGGCCGACAGAGCCCCGCTTCCAGAGGGCTCGCCCGTCCTTATTCAATTCAGCGGACGCCGAAGCCGCGTGGTTTTTGATCATAACGCAATTGATGAAGCCGCCGCCGACCGGCGTACTAGCGGTGATGGCCAAGGCGGCTATTAAAACAAGCGAACCCTCTTCAGAAAAAGGCTGGTCCATTTGGCTCAGTTTTTTTCCGCGCAAAATGGATTTAGAAGCAAACCATCCGGCAGCAGCTAGCCCAAAGCAGACACGAACTCTACACAAGTCCTACAAGAAGCTTCCCCTCTCTACCGGTCTAATGCTGGGCTGAATCCACAGAGTATCGGGGCCGTAACCGAAGAAGAAAAGTTCGCATGTGCATTCGAGCGACTGCATTTTGTTTGTTTAACTGAGATATATAAGAGTAAGCCCAAGTGTATTTGCGAGGCCATGCGATAGGGTTAAGGGCCAAATATTTCGCTKTAGCAAAACATAGAAACRCCCGCTGACCAGTGCGATTGACCCCGTGGCTAACGCTCCACTATATCCTTGATAGTAGAAATGCTGTTGCCCGAACAATATCGCCTGTAAAACGACCGCGCCTGCGACCGCAAACGGCGCTTTTGAAAACACCCTTTCAAATCGGGAAAACAAGAATCCCCTGAATAATAGTTCCTCTGTGAAGCCGCCAATAACGCTGTACTTCAGTTGATGCTGAAAATTATGACGAAAACGCTACGACTGATGATGGAAATTGTGAGTTTTTAACTCCTTTACCAACTAATTACACCGTTAAC
>JAESRJ010000372.1 GCA_016764715.1 Kordiimonadaceae bacterium
AAGCTGCTCCGTCAGGGCGGAACTGCCCCAGGTGTAGGCAGCATCTTGAATGTAGCCCGTCTCCACTACCCGGTGCAGGGTGTCGTATTTAGTGTAGAGAATGCGTTGCGGCGTTAGAGAGGCGCCGTTAGCGTCCATGATAAAGCGGACCCTACTTAGACTATCATAGGCCCATTCAGTTACGCCAGTATCCGGCGTGGTTTGGCCGGTCAGCCTGCCCAGGAAATCATAAACATAGGASGYGACCCAGTCACTGGCGACACTGCCGGTCGGCGGCGTATAATAGTTCGGAAGATGCAGGGACGATAGCAATCCAGACGCATTATAATTGTAGCCGGATTGAATTAAAGTCCCGCCCTCTGGTCCCTTTTGTACCATGAGAACGCGGCCCATTGTATCCCGAGTTGTCTGGTCGAGAATGGTGATCGCTGTAGCTGATGTGAGGGCTGTAGCCTGCGTTTGAAGCAGTGCCTGCCGAGAAATGACGCTGTAGGTCAAGGTGCCACTGTCACTTCCGGGCGCCGACCCGACAATTGAGCTACCGCCGTAAATAGTCAGTTCGGTGCAATAGGTGGTGCCTGATACATAGGAGCCGCGCGGTGCGTCTTCCATGATCACGCGAGATAGCGGTGACGCTTCGTAAGTTTGTTCTGTGAAGGTGAACCCGTTCGTGCCGCTTTCATACTGGGTGACCGTTTCGCTGGTGCCGGTGGAGCTCACCAAATAGGTTGGCTGGTTCATGTCCAGGAGCGTGTATGTATCCGAACTGGTTCCGCTCGAACTGGCTAGTGTTGTGATCTGATAGTCCTGCGTGGATGCCAACATTGATTGGCCAATGATCTGGGGCCTACCTTGAGTGTCTAACAACGTCGGCGCAGCGGAGACGACCCAATCACCGGGGTATAGCACATTTGATTCGTTTGGTTGATAGCCGAGGAATCCCATGGAAAGAAATTCCTGCCCTAACCCGTCATTTGCTGTCCAGGAGAGCGTCGGGTCTTGAAGGACCGAAAAATTATCAAATGAGATGGTTGCGGATGTTGCTAGTGTAATGCCAGTTGCGGTGTCGCCAGTGCCGGAAATTTCTGTAAAGAAAATCGGAGCACCGCCCGCATAACAAACTATCGCGCCGTCGATCATGGCGAACAGCCAGTTGTGCTGGAATGGTGTTGTGTTGTTGGTGGCGAGTGTGACGGCAGTGGTAGAGGAGGTGCCATCAATATTCACTATGACTGCACGCTGGACCAAGGTCCAGCTTCCGGCGGTTCCGCTGGCGTCACTACTGGYCCAGCGCATATAAAAYGAYCCRTTGCCCAAKGCCACAAAAGCGCCGCCGGTTGGTTCGGTAGCAACGGTGACTGTGGCCGCAATATTGGCATCTGAAAGGGCGGAATATTCGGCAGTGGCACCGATGGCAGATGTATCCGTGCCCGTAAAGGTTAACTGGCCGCCGTCAAAATTCCAGGTGCTGCCGGTGAACACCCAGTCCGTACTGTCGTCATTGTGAAAGTCCAGAAAGCGGCTATCAACTGGGCTGCCGACAGAAGCGGTCGCATTGGGCAAAGAAGGATTGAAGTCGCCAGTGGGGCTTGAAGACCAGAGCGCAAAACCTGATTGCGTAACATTGGTGACCCGCCCGTTGGGACCTACTTGGATTGAAGGCTGGTCAAATTGGTCAAATATAGATATTGCCGGTTGGCCGTTAACATCAATTTCTGCAGTGATCTGGAACGAATTTGGATTATAGACTGAGGCGCTGAAGGCGCAGTCGAGCGGCATGAACCGTAATTCGTCCACGTAGCAGAGTTTGGTGTTGTTGGCGTTGGTCGCAAGAAACGACAGGCCAACCGCCGCCGCGCCGCTATTTTTTGCTATAGAGGTGAGGTCAAAGGTGGCTTGGAAAAACGTCCAGTCCCCAACAGCAGACGGCAAAGTGGCTGCGGCAGTAGGTGTCATCTCTATAGTAATTATGGTCCCAATGGGCGTGCCGGTCGCTGCATCATAGGGGGTGACTGCCCATTTTGCTGTCCCGTTAGCTGTATCGTAACCCGATGCTGTGCGAGCCCAGCAAGAGAATACATATAAACTGGTTTGCTGCGCAGGCACCACTGACAACGTGGGGCCAGTTGTGGCAGTGTTTGCTGGTAGAGCCAAACACTGCGTGCCAGTGTGATAATCGGCGGTGGTGATATAGTCTTCAATGGTCAAGCCTGAGGCTGTGCTAGTCCAGCTACCACTGGGTTCGTAAGGTTCACACCCATACCATTGGAAATCAGAAAGCGCTGCATTATCGGCTTGTGCTACAGGATAGGTTTGCAACCGGTCAAAATGTACTGATGCTGTGGTGCCTAGACTGTTTTTCATTTCAGATGGTAAACCGCCCGGCGTTCGGGCAGAGACCTGCTCAACAAGTAAAAAATCGCTAGCTGCTGGTGTTTGCCCCGCTGCCCATGCGGTAAATGTGGCGCTGGAGTTTAGGCCSCGATAAACACGGTCGGGTGCCCATTCGTTGCGGCCATTGCCCCAATCGTGCCAAGTCTGCACATTGATTGCTGTATTGGTCGCGGTGGCTTCTCCCGCGGGCATGCTTTGCACAATCTGCTCAACAACCGGTGAGAGCAGGTTCAAATCCCGTGAAGGGTCGTATTTGTTCCAGAAATAGGTGTACTGGGTAATCCATTTATCTGTGGTACCGCTAGCATTGACGACAGAGGTCGTTAGGGTATCAATAAACCCGGTCTCTGTGCTGAAGGTTGCATCCTCGGTGCGTGGTACGTCGTCGAGAATGGTTGTGGTAGATGTTGTCCGAGCGTAGGAGCCGATACCAGCATTTCCAAGTGGTAGCTGGGTCACTATCTGGACCATTTCGGCCTGACTCACCGTGTCTAAGGAGCCATCGGCGAGGGTTTGTTTGACGGTGCTCTGATACACGGCGCCAAACGCTGTCAGGGTGTGGGCCGATGCATTGGCATTGGCAGGGTAGCTCGTAKTCGGGGGTTCGCTGGCMGTCAATCCATTGTAAACGGCCTGTATTTKTGTCCCRRAGACCGGGGTGGCTATAGACGCGCTGCCWGGCGCAATGGTCGTCGTATTGAAGAACGGCACGGAGCCCGTTGGATTAATGGTGCCGCTTKCATAGTCGAACACMGTGGWAAAGGYACCGYTGATGCCWGTCACATTTTGGTAACCGTTAACAGCGGTAACGGACGCCACGGTATAGCCGTTTTGCGGTCCTGTTACGTCGCCGGATATCGGTTGGTAAAGCGTGATCGTCGATGCGGCATCCCCCCATGTTCCGGCATAGGCAGCAAAACCATACGGGCCGACCAAGTTTCCGGTATTGCCTGGGGGTAGTTCGATCTGGGCGTCACTAATTGTTATCGGGGTGTTTGATAGAACTGTGCCGTTCAGTAATTGGTAGACAAGCGTATCAACCGAGGCGGTACCGACCCCCGACTGCATGACCAAATACCGGTCGCCCAGCAGTTGAATTGTGGCAGTATCGGTGGCCGGCAGAGTCGACATGGTCATTACTGTAGTCCATGTCTGGTCCGGTGACCGGTACCAGAGCGCCTCTGCTACCACAGCATAGTTTGCTTGAGCACCCTCTGTTATGGGGGCAATGGCTTCGGTGCCAATACCTGAAAATGACATGCCCTCAGGAGCCAGTGAGCCGTCGCCTAGTCGTTGTCCGGGCACAGACCAAGTGTTGGCTAAAGCGTTATAGGCTAAAAGGTCAGACACCGAACTGCCGGATGTTGTGGTGAAATAACGGGCAACCAGGTCGGAACTTACGCTAATGGAGGGTGGCCCAATGGTATCGGCATAACTGATGCTGTTGGAGTTAAAACTGCTCCAGCCGGTGCCTGTGAATCGGTAAATCATGGGTGCGACCACTACAGTGGGCCCTGCAATGGTAGGCGTTGGCAAGGATGCAGCATTTGCCGCGAAAACTGACGCCCAAGCTTGCCCCGACAGCTGCGTCGCGTCGCTGGACCACCAAATGCTTCCATAGTTTCCGGTTTGGCCACCGGGGACCACATTGGTCGAGGTGGCGATAGCAAAGCCAGAACCCATTGATAGGCTGATATTTGTGCCAGCCATGCCGTTAAGGGCTATAGATTCAGTAGCTGATTGCCATRTTCCKGAGGGGGTRYGTTGAWACAARTTGACCGTTGCCGCATCGCCGTTATCGGGGATTGCTACTGCAAGGAATACGGCACCTTGCGCSGCAAGCGCAAACTGGTCCCCTGTTGATCCTAGTGATATTTCCGCATCCGTAGCCCAGCCACCAGTAAATGAATTTGTCCCGGCGTCGATGCCAGTGAAACGGTATGTTGACAGGGAGCCCGACTGTAGGCCAAGAGCCGCGGCAAATCMGCGACCAGCGGCTAGGGATSCAGTTTCGCCTGCCTGCAACGGTACTGTGAAGGTCTGCGGCGTTAACCAGCCACCGGGCTGAGACGGGTCTTGCTGTGCGACCACAAGCGTGTTGCCAGCCAAAAGGGCGCAACAGTCAGGCCCAGTTTCCACCAATAGGGAGCCATAATCTGTGCCAGAAGGCAGAGGAACGGTCATCACGGTGGTTTTTATCCAACGCCCGCTCCACACGAAGGCTTGCAAAACAATGTCTGTGCCCGATAACCACGTGGTWAGGACCTTGTTGTCACAAATTTGGACGAGGGGATCAGTCCCGCCTGAGGGGCCTGAAACTTGAAGGGATCTGGCAGCATAACTTAAGGCTTCTTGTTGGTATGCGTAAGATAAGACGCCGCCGGTTGGCAAAGTGACGGACTGTAGAGCGCCATATAGCGCAGAACCGGAATAGACRCTTTGAGCCGACACTGAATCGTTTGCGTCTTGGCCCCAATAACTRAAAGCAACGGGCGGYGCTTTTGTCACGCCTGCGCCAGTTAGCCGTGTWACCGAGGTAAGCAGGCGCTTCGTCATAGAGCCAYTGCTGAGCGGGCTAGCGGCATAGCCAAACTGGACGGTTTCCAAAAGGGTAGCTGAAGCGCTGTAAAGGGCGACTTTGGACAGATACTGTGTCGGATAGGCATCTTGGCCGCCATTCGGTGGGGCTGGACTTGTGCAAGGATTTTGGTATTCGTCGGTTCCCTTCGGTAGGTAGGTTAGCACGATCCGGCTGCCCTCGACCCCGGTGATTTGCGTTAGCACTGTTTCCCTTGTGAAGGTTAACGCCGTCGGCGAAGACGCTGACGTAGGCAGTACGGCGATTTGGGTCTGGGTATAGTCGTAGCTGATGCTGTCGCCGAACAGGTTGGTGACCGATGACAGGGACCAGCCAACAGCGACAGCTGCTTGCGTCTCGGTATCACCATTTATAGCCCTCCAGTCACCCCAGCTCACGGCCCAATCAACTGCACCGTTGTTAGCACCAGCGCCACCAAACAGCCGCGTGACGCCTTTGGTATCAACGATGGTCCATAATTCCTGGCCCGGGTTATAGGTAATTTTCCAGAAGACATAATTGACAGCGGCCCATGTAGACGAGCCGTCACTGGACTGGCCAGTGCGCACGAGCGGTGACGCCATACCGCCGACCTGCAGTAAATAGCTCCTGTTGCCGTTAACCAGAGATCCGCCGCCACAACCCATCTGGATGCAATCGCCGCCAAGACTCCAGCCTAAGCCCAAGACG
>JAESRJ010000330.1 GCA_016764715.1 Kordiimonadaceae bacterium
AAACCGCTTTAATTGGGTTTTCGATAATGGTTGCCGCGCTAATGGGTCTTACCGTAGCTCTAAAGTATATTGTTTCAAATCCGCTTAAACAATTAACATCAACGGCCGCAAGCCTGACCGCTGGAAATTTCGACATAGATGTTGGCGGAACTGGACGATCCGACGAGATTGGCCAAATGGCCAGGTCGCTTGAACTGTTCAAGCAAACGGGGGTGGAAAAGCACGAGGCAGAGGTTCGCCTAGGTGAAGAGAAGGCCCGGTCACGACGGGAAATGGACGCCAAACAAGAGGCCATGGACGCTCAAGTTCAGACAAAGATCGACAGTGTAGTGGCGGCAGCCTGCCAGGGCTTGGCCAGGCAGAAGAGATCCTCTTCAGCACCAAACGCATGGCCCGTATTATTGCGGTGGACGCCGATAACTATTCCATTACCGCCGAGGCGGGATGCACTGTAGCTGCTCTGCAAGCGGCTGCGGAAGCTGAGAACCGGCTTTTCCCCTTGTCGCTGGCATCAGGGGGCAGCTGCACGGTTGGCGGCATTATTTCCACAAACGCAGGCGGCGTGCATGTTGTCCGCTACGGCAATACACGCGCGCTTACCCTTGGCATTGAAGCCGTATTGCCAGACGGCAGCCTATATGACGGATTGACTTCGCTTAGGAAAGACAACACCGGCTACGCCCTTGACCAGCTTTTAATCGGGGCAGAAGGGACGCTTGGCATCATCACCAAAGCCACCTTCAAGCTTTACCCAAAAGAGGTGGAACGGCATACATTATGGCTCGGTGTAAACTCGGTGAAGGATGCGCTCAGCTTGCTTAGTAGCGCGCGCCAAGCGACCGGAGACCGAGTTTCCGTATTTGAATTGATGCCGCATGTGGGTCTCGAGTTCGTGCTCAACCATATTCCTACCACCCGCAACCCGTTGGATACGGTACACCCGTGGTATCTGCTGATCGACATAGGCACCAGCGCCCCCGACGCCGCGCTAAAAGCCTCGATCGAAGAGTGGGTAGAAACCGCGTTTTCAGAAGGATTGTTACAAAACGGGGCCATAGCAACCAGTAGCACGCAAGCRGCTGAGTTTTGGCAACTGCGCGAAAACATGTCCGAAGCTCAGAAACATGAAGGCGCAAGCATCAAACACGATATCTCTGTGCCCGTTTCCAGCGTGCCAGCTTTCATAGAAGAGGCAACCGCTGCGCTTGAGCAAAAATACAGCGGCGTGCGCGTAACGCCGTTCGGGCACCTGGGTGATGGGAACCTTCATTTCAATGTCATGCAACCACTTGGCGCTGACAAAGCAGCTTTTCTTGCGCGCTGGGAAGAGATGAACGAGTTAGTGCATGATATAGTCATTGAATATGGCGGCTCGATCTCTGCCGAGCACGGCATCGGGTCTATGAAAAAAGCAGAGCTAGCGCGCACTAAATCCAAGGCCGCACTTGCTGCAATGAAAAACATCAAGCAGGCACTTGACCCAAAAGGCATCATGAACCCCAACGTTCTTTTTGACTAAGACCTGCCCAGCTTGGCCGAGACCGTTGCTTCCGGCCGCTAACGACGCTGAAGTTTTAACAACCGCCAGAGGCCCTTACCAAATTCCATAAACTTCAGTCAGTGATTGGACCTATCTTGCCGGCTGAATTGCAGACGTCAGTATTGTTCCCTGATGGTACCCAATTTTACCGTTACCGTGCGAATAGACCAGCTGCGAGCCATCCGGCGTGAAGCTGATAAAAAACTCGTGCTCATCCGCGGTGTCCGTGAGGTTCAMGCGGTTGGTGTCCCCATCACGGCTCGTTAACAGCTGCGCAAAAATGTCKGTGCTGCCGTTCGCTGAAGGTCCGCAATAAACCAGCCATTTGCCGTCCGGTGAGATAATGCCGCCAAACTTCCGCTCCCCACCAAACGTCAMCTGGCGTTTATGGCTGCCGTCTGCTGCCATAATGAAAAATTCCTCAGTCTCGCTTTCGCCCGACTTATAGCCGTATATAATTTCATTGCCGTCCGCCAACCATTCAGCGCCAGATGCYTGCCCMGRCAGCTCAGAGGTCAGGTTCACWGGGYSAAYACCGTCTTTWCCMACRATAWAAATATCCGARGTTTKTTGCTGCARATTGAGCGACCAAAACAGGATTTTCTTGCCGTCYGGYGACCAMGCRGCACCGCCTTCGTTRCCCTCTTCATCATAAAACTCGCGGTCATTCGTGCCGTCTGYATTCATGATGCGCAGCCCGATATCTGCCATACTCTGGCCMGMWGAATAAATAATYTGGGTKCCGTCGGGCGAGATATCAGGTTCAATCTCCCAATAATCATCACTGTTCGTAATATTCACCGGCGCGGTCCTACCCTGCTGAATATAAAGGTCAGGCGTCGCCGGGCCTACAGAGCGGTAATAAACCACTGATTTTCCGTCTTTTGAATAAGAGAAATCAAATTCTCGGATAACAGGTTTTTTGGTTTCTTCCGRCGGTTCCGCAGCGCTAGCCGYCAGCAACAACCCCGCGAGAAGAGTAAAAATSGATACTATAACGAGAACAGCGCGAACAAWCATAATAGGCCTCCAATWTAAAGGCCTACCCTAGYTTTCCACGATAATTATATATCGTTCATATAGTACCAACTGGCGCATTCAAAAGGTGAAGAGCAATCTTCACCTTTTGAATGGACACGTAAAAGTTAGCCGCAGATCCTTGCAGAAATCCCGTTCAGTGTATCACTAAGCGCTGCCCGCCTCTTTTTGRTCRCGGCACTACYGTTCTCTGCCCCWARRTTTKYRGCAAGAGCTYGCAAGTTTGAARCAATGGCTTGATCACAGCCGCCTGCCTTAAGTTGGGCCGCCGCACCGTCCAATACTTTTCCCAGCTCGGCAACCACCGGCTGTGGCAAACCACTGCTCCGGTTCAACTGGTCAATGTAAGCGCGYGCCACWACKGGRTCAGCAGGCCATGTCATCCGGAATTGTTGCTGTGGGTTGAACCTATCCCCCTGATTGGCCATTCCTGCGGCGGCAATCTCATTGGCGCTCAGATACTGGCTTGGCTTTAAGGCAAACACATCAAGCCCGCGAGCGATCTCGGTACCGTAAATTTTCCCGCGGTACCAATAGGTTGACCAGTAACCGCCAAGCACCATCAGCTCGTCATGAATTGGGCCACGGTCAAAGAAAGCAATCTCCACAGGATTTGTAGAATCGGTGAAATCAATCACAGAAAGGCCGCCCTGATACCAAGCCTGTGCGAAGATATCGCGGCCTGGCACCGGCACAACAGAGCCGTTATGCGCCACACAATTTTCCGTCTCACCYTGAGGCGCTGGAAGTTTGAAATGGCCTTTATATTCGAGCTTACCATCGACAATATCGTAAATGGCGTCCGCGCCCCAATCTTTAGGGTCGTATGCGCGGCACCGAGGCCGTCCGCCCCCGCCCCATTCATCTGTGAAGATAACTTTGGTGCCATCATTATTGAAAGTGGCTGAGTGCCAATAGGCAAAGCCTTTGTCCGTCACTTCGTCAATGCGTTTTGGTTTGCGTGGGTCGGATATATCAAAAATGATACCGTTGCCAGAACAAGCACCAGCGGCAAGGCCAATTTCTGGAAACACTGTTATGTCGTGGCACTGGTTGGTTTGGCTCGTACGTTGGGTTTCTTCCCCGTGATCTCCACCTTGCCAAAGGCCTGCCAGCCGGCCAGTTTCTGCGTCAGCGAAGACGGCAGGGCTATCTATAATCCGCGATTTAGACGGATCATCCACCGGGATTTCAATAACATCTATCCGGAACAAAGCTGTCCTGTCGTCGCCCGGAATGTTGCCCACACAGCCAGCCAGTTCTTCGCCGTCACGTACTCTGGACGTTCCCGAATTATAGACAATGATTTTTCCGTCTTCACCGGGGCCCGAAACCACAGAATGGGTGTGCGACCCGCGGCAAGTCTGGACCTGCCCTACCTGTACCGGTTGGCTAAGGTCGCTTATATCAAAAATGCGAATGCCGCGAAAACGCTCTGCACTGACATCCTCGTTAATGCCTTGTCTGCCGCAATCAACGCGGCCACGCGTCTGTTCCACAGACATAATCAGCAAATCGCCAACGATCGACACGTCCCCCTGACCGCCTGGGCAAACAACGGAACTTAAAAGCTGGGGAATACCGTCGTCTTGCAGTTTGTAAACATTGAAGCCGTGATAACTGCCGGTTACTAGCTTATCGCCCGMGAAAGCCATGTCAGTATTTGAAAAACTCAGGAGCGGTGAACGTTCTCCCCACTCCGTATCATCATTACTTTGCCCGTCATCGTCTTTGCCGTCTTCTTCCGTTGTTTCTTTGGCAATCACAGGCGGCAAACCAGTTGGGTTCTTCGGGTCAAAGAAACCAGCGGGTTTGGGTAAGCTGGCAATCAGTTCAACATTCATCGCTGCCTGCCCAGCATCCGCAAAACCGGCTGAAAGCCCCGCGCGCGGATCGCTCGACAAGCCGATCAACACAGCGTGCATGCGTTTGATCTCGGCGGTTTGGTCATTCGTGATGTCATTGGTAAACTTGTACAGGACTGGGTCAWWWKCMKNAGSYMRGCTGMNCTKYGSAGRYCCCRMWSSNTTGYYAYSRMSMMKWCNTGKYNGATYGRKMRKSMGNTGMAGGAAAAAATTATCAAACGCTGCGCCTTTCAGGGTCGCCAACTTGGCCATTTCCTCAACCGAGGCCATGCCAGCCTTGACGTGCGACGTGTGCATAGCACTGTGCGCAGTTGGTTCTGGCGCCTTCTCATTTCTGGAACGCAACCAGTCCTGCATAAATTTTATCTCATCCATCTGCGAAGCATCAATCCGACCAGCCGCATCCAACAGTTCTTTTCGGTTTGTTCTGCTGGCCACAAGGGCAGACATCTGCACGGCCTGATTATGGTGCGGGATCATATCCTGCATGAACAGCACGTCATCCGGCGAATAGCTGGTGTTGGCAATTTTGATAGCCTCTTCCGCGCTAAGYGCCCGCGCCTTATCACCTGGCGCCCCTGGCTGAACGATCGGCGCGTCCTGTGCAAAACTGGTGCTTGCGAGAGCAAGCAGCATTACGGCAGTAGATGCGCCTCTAAGTAGGCGTCCTATGGCATATGGCTGGGCGRTCATTGARTTRGCTCCTATCCAAATATTRTGTCGACTAACAGGAGCCAATAGTTAGTTTCTTCGTCCCCTGATGTCCCCTGGTAAAACTTTGGTTCATTGGGTGGTCATTTGCAACCCAAAAGCGTCAACGCTACGGCAGCGCCAGATCCCCGGCTTCCGGCACGAGGCCAATACCAMTRTGCTTCCGCCAACCTTCAGTATCAAACCAAMGCYAGTTTTTTGGGTGATTGATCATAATATATTTGAATATTCAGGGACGATACAGATGATAAGGTAYGTGASACCGATGAAAGGAACCTAGTTTGAAAACAGCTACGCCTAAACCTTGGGCAATTAAAGTTATACATGTACTTTCTATTGTGCTGATGGGCATTGCTGTGGCCAGTGGCTACCAGGCGTTTGATACTGGCTGGTCGGGTGTAGGCGTTTTTAACCGAGACTTTCTTTTTGCTGCGCACCAAACATCGGGCATTTTGCTGGCCTTAACGTTTGTAACTTGGGGTGTTTACCGCGCCTTT
>JAESRJ010000331.1 GCA_016764715.1 Kordiimonadaceae bacterium
GTTTTTATTGCACGGTCATCTAGCGCAATACCGAAGCCCTCGTCCACGGCTTCTACCGTGACTATTTTATAAAATACTTTCATGGAAATCTCTTAGTCGTCCGATTTAGAGTGAGCTTTTTCAGCTTTCTCTTGCTGCATCTCGCGCGTTACTTTTGCGAGCCTGCGCCGCTCTGATCGGTGCTGCTTGCGCTGGGTATTGCGCCGTTTGGTATCGGAGCCAGATTCTGAACTAAAGCCTGCACTATAATGTACGCTGCCCGACCGCTCCGCCATCGCTTTCTTAATGACCGCGTCATAACCGAGCATACGGTTTCCCAAGCGCGGAGTGCGGTAGCACATAATCATTATCATTGCGAAAATGACAAAGAACACCAGCAGTATGGCAAACGCCAAATTGCCACTACTCGTGTCGCTGCTCATGGTCTCAACAACCACATCTTCATAAAGGTAAACAAGAACAGCTAGGAACATGGATATACTGGCCAGCGCTAAAAAACCGCGCCTAGGACGGGAGGCCTCAGCCTCGATCTCATCTCTGATCTCGCTCATATCACGGTTTTCCAATCAAGCGTTCAATAACAGCAGGTAGTTCCGCATAACTACGAGCAATGTGTACAGCGCCAGCCGCTGATAGCTCAGCGTCGCTGTGATACCCCCAGCTTACGCCGAGCGCATGGCATCCTGCCCGTGTGGCCATCTGCATGTCGTAGCTGGTATCACCAATCATGATACTATTTGCGACATCAGAACCCGCTTCAGCAACAGCAGTATATACCATCGATGGATCAGGCTTCGAGATATGACCGTCAGCTGTCTGCAATGTTACGAATAGTCCTTGGAGGCCATGATCATCAATAACCCGCTGCAATCCTCGCTGAGAATTCCCTGTGGCCACACCCAGCATGTAGCCAGCATCATTAAGTGCCAAAAGTGTCTCTTTTGTGCCTTCATAAAGCGGGTCAGGGCCTGGGGAACATTCTGTGCGCTGGCGGTAATAAGCCAGGCGGAAGTCCTCTGCCATTTTATTGTGATACTCTTCATTCTCGTCTGGCAGCAACCGCGCCACGGCCTCGTATGGGCTTAGCCCTACGGACGAACGCACATCCGCGTCGTCAAGCGGCGTGTGGCCTGCATTTATGAAGGCCTCTCGCATCGCGGCCAGAATAATATGCTGGCTATCTACCAGCGTGCCGTCGCAATCAAAAATTACGAGTTTCGTAGCAGCCATTGTCAGCTTTCCTCACCCAGCAGATCTTCATAATCATTTAGGGTGAAGCCCAGCAAATCAAAGCTAGCCGCCATATGRGGYGARAGCGGCGCWGTTACAGTRACAAGCCCGCCGTCAGGRTGCGGGAAAGTCAGGAAACGGCTGTGCAAATGCATTTTCTTCGAAATAGTACCGGACAGAAACGCGTCTTTGCCGCCGTATTTTCCGTCCCCAATGATTGGGTTGCCCATCTCAGCGCAGTGCAAACGAAGCTGGTGCGTACGACCCGTTAGCGGTTTAAGTGCCAACCAGCACGCACTGTTAGCAGCGCGTTCAACAACCATATAATCCGTTGCCGAGAATTTTCCGTCGGCTGTTACCACCATGCGCTCATTGCCTTTGATCGGCGCTTTATCCATTTTAACCTGAATGCGGCCATCCATCGGGCTTGGCACACCTTTCACTAAGGCAAAGTACCGTTTGTCTGTCTCGCGGCTTTTGAAAGCCTCAGCAAGCGAAGCTGTTGCATTCGGCGAACGGCCCAGCAGCAAAACGCCTGAAGTGTCTTTATCAAGCCTGTGCACCAAGCGCGGGCGGTAACTGCTTTCAAATCGCAGGGCATCAAGCATACCGTCCAAATGCCGCGTTTGGCCTGTACCACCCTGTGTCGGCAGTCCCGCAGGTTTATTGATCACCAGCACAGCATCATCTTTATACAGAACCCAGCTATGCAGCTCTTTAATTTCGTTCTCGGTCAACCGAACACTTTTAGGCTTACGCACCGCTGCAGCCGCAGCTGGGTCGATATTAAGCGGCGGAATACGGATAACCTGCCCCGCATCAACCCGCTCTTTGCCCTTAACGCGTTTGCTGTCCAGCCGAACCTCGCCCTTACGCATGATTTTCTGCAATTGCCCGAAGCTTAGTTCAGGGAAATGCCGCTTGAACCAACGGTCAATGCGAATGCCGTCATCGTCCGTGTGAACTGTTCTATTTTCTACGCCGCTCATAATACTGCCTTGCCTATCCACATGCCCGCAAATAGCGCGAGTACACCCACGACAACGGAACCAACTATATACATCATGGCCAAATGCCACTCTCCGCGCTGGATTAACAAAGCTGTTTCCAAAGAGAAAGTAGAAAATGTCGTAAAGCTGCCAAGAATACCAACGGTTAAGAAACCGCGTAACTCTGGCGCTGCCTCAAACTTCACCGCAAGCGCCGTTATCAACACGCCCATCACCAAGCTTCCAATCACATTTACAGCAAAGGTTCCATACGGAAAACCATTGTCACCCAGTAACTTAACTACATGGCCTGCCACATAAAATCGTAGTAGCGCGCCCACGGCACCGCCTGCAGCTATTGCAAAAACCATCTGCATGGACACCCTTCCCGTTACAAAATGCCGAAAACCCAACCTTCTGTGCGGCGCACCATAGGCGATAGCAGCTCAGGATACCAGTATTTGCGCTCGTGCGCGATATGGCGCAGCCCGGCAGCCGTAACAAGCGCATCACACGCGTGATCGCTTAACTCCTCCTCGGTGCCGTCGTAAGAGTTGCTTCCCAGCTTTTGTAACGTTTTGTCTAAATCTACAAGGCAGCGTATTTTACCGCGGTGTCCACCCATTGCAGCAAAGGCAGCAGCATATATTTCAACGAGCGTAACAGGTTGAGCGGCAGGCGTATCGTAAGGCCATACGGCTATATCTGGGTCACCCGCCAGTTCTGCAAGCATACGCATCGTCGACAAGCCAGACAAGCCAACTTGGCTAGGGCCAATCAGGTGGAAGACACTTTCGCAAGGCCCTGCRCCGCTTGCAACTGCCTGGCTTTCAGCAACGCGCATCCTTCGCCTATATTTCCGGCCCCTATGGCCGGGGCGTAGATAATGCTCAGAAAACCGGTCGACAAAAGCACCGCCGAATAAGTCCTGAGCATCCCCGCATATTTTTTCAACTGCTGCCCACAAATTGCGCACGTTTTCTGGTTTAAAAGCCGGCCCCAAGTATGAGGTCTCGTCGACAAAAGGCGTAGAAAAGGACGCATCTATACCGACCAGCGTTTGCGCCTGGCTGTCAGGACCTGCCCCGTGCGTGAGCCAGTCTGCACATTCTGTTCTGGCCCAGTGCTTTCGGCCGGATGGAGGCGCAATCAAATGCGGCGCATGGCGCCCACTTCTACAAGCCGCTACAGCAATACCCGCATGCCGTACGCCTTTCGCTCCAGACCAATCGATCCCAACAAAATAACTATAGTGAGCCTCTCCTGCCAATTGTATTTTCCCCTACCTAATATTGTGGTACATCCAGACGTTACTGAGAATTCATACTATGCCGGGGGCAGTCCAATGCAACTTAAAGCCACTTTTAGCCTATTCATTAGCTTGATCACAGTTACTGCACTGTCGTCTTGTAACGAGGCCTCAACAAAAGGCGCAGCCGCCCAGCAAGCCAAACCAGCCATTATTCTATCCGTGAACGACATATACCGTATCAATGGGATCAAACGCGGCAGCGAAGGCGGCCTAGCCCGCGTCACTTTGCTTCGGGAACAGCTGGAAAAAGAAGGCGACGTTCTCGTGATCCACGCAGGCGATGTTTTGTCGCCTTCGCTACTTGGGTCCCGGTATCAGGGGGAGCAGATGGTTGATATGCTCAACTTCCTTGACGGCACCGACGATGAGGCCAGCCCTGACGTACGCTTGTTCACCGTTTTCGGTAACCACGAGTTTGATAACAGTAGGTGCAGCCGACCAGATGCCCTAATTGCACGTGTCAAACAATCTCAGTTTACTTGGCTTTCAGGCAACATGGATTTCAGCGGCTGCCCTGAAGGCTCGCAGGGTTTCAAAGAAATTGCGGGCGCCAAAAATGTTATTCCCCACGCCAGTGTTACAGTTGGCGGGATCAAATTTGGGCTGTTTGGCATCACCATCAATAATGATGATTATTGGCAACTGCTTACAGACCGCGACAACGCTTATAGTGAAAACCTATCAGCGGCAGATCGCCGCCGTATGAATATGGCCAGTTATGTCGCGGCCGCAAAACGGCTAACCAAAAAGCTACGAGCTGAAGGCAATGAGTTTATTATCGCCGTGACCCACCTAGATTGGAGCGAAGACAGCGCTATTTTAGCCAACCTTAAAGGGGCGCTTGGCCCGGATATGATCATCGGCGGGCACAATCATTCTGAAGGCATTTTACCTAAATCAGGCACTGGCCCGTTTGTTTACAAGCATGATGCAGAGGCCCGCACAGTTGGGGTTTTTCGCTTTAATAGGGACGCCCAAGGGCCTATATCCTATGAGCACAAAAGCGTAGCACTTACGGGTGAAGTAGCTGACACCGTGCCTGTACAGCGCCGCATTCAGGCTTGGTTCAATAAGCACCAGGACGAGTTTTGTGCTGACAGAAGCCTTTCAGTTACCTGCTTAAATGACCCCATGGGCACAACGGCAACCGAATGGGCGCTGGAAGAAACGGTCAACCGCAGTAGTCAAACAAAAATCGGCACATGGCTGGCAGCGCGTATGGTTGCCGAAGCCACACCTCTTGCCGGTGACTTTTGCGCCGATGCCAGTGCGCCGGGTATCGGCATTATTGGCTCCGGCAGTGTGCGCTTAAACTACAGCCTTAATGCTGGATATGCACTGCAGCGCCGAGACGTGGAGGAAATGCTCCCCTTTCCAATGGGCATTTCAAGACTGTGCGTCTCGGGGTCGATCCTAAAAAGACAGTTAGAGAAAGGCCTTAACCGGCCTGGCGAAGGGGCATGGCCCCATTACTCCGGCTTAACTTTGGAAATGTCAGCAGGAAAACCCACCTATATTTTCAGTATGAAGGACGCTAATGGCACTGTCATARCGGATGACATGAAGGTGCTGGTTTACGCCAACTCCTATATTGCGTCGCAAGGCGACGATTATAATTGGGGCATATGCGGTGATGTATCCGGAAGGCGCGCTTGTTCCGCCAAAATTGCGGCGGGCGGCGAAGCCAATGTTGCAGAAACCGTTAAAAGGTCCAAAGAGGACGCTGGCCCAATTGACCTGAAAAAAGTAATTCTAAACGACTTCGCGAAAGCCGGTAGTAAAGCCGTCGGGCCCGGCGCATAACGGCACAACATCTGACTAGACCTGCGTACAGAATAGCGCCAGTCAGAGCGATATAGCTTAACACGCCTTAGTCGTTGTCGGCTTCAGGTTTTGTCTTGGCAACATAATCGGCACGGATACGGTCAAAGTAGGCCATGCGCTTTTGCATATCGCGTTCAAACCCACGTTCTACAGGGCGGTAATATTCCCCGCGTTTCATATCATCGGGGAAATAGTTCTGACCTGACATCCCTGATGCAGTGTCGTGGTCGTAAGCATAGCCTTTGCCGTAGCCCAAA
>JAESRJ010000332.1 GCA_016764715.1 Kordiimonadaceae bacterium
GGGCGCTTAATGTGGACCCTTTAATCGATACGACGGCAACTGGTAACGGCGTGTTTTTTGCAGCCAAGTGTACGGTTTTGGTCGTGGTTGCTTTGGTCATAATCACGCTTACCATTCTCTCAGGGGCTGGACTGCAAGTTACGTACGGAAGCAGCGATATTGATTGGGGGCTATATTTCGGGCTCTATTATTATGCTGGTTTGCCAATTGTGTTTTTCGGGCTTTTCTCAATGATGCTGCAAGCGTTAGCGCCTAACAAGTTTTTTGGCTTTGCACTAAGTATCGCTACCCTTGTATTACTCACTTATACTGGACAAATTGCTCACCCCATATTTCTGGTAAATAAGCTGATCCTCTATTACCCACAAATGGAAGGATACGGCTTTAGGGCGTATGCTTTTAATTGGTATGCGGTTTATGTTGGCGCATTTGCACTGGCTTGCGGTGGTATGAGTTACCTACTTTGGCGACGCGGTTATACACCTTCTTTGAAATCTAGAATACTCAATTTTCCGCAGGTATGGAGCAAGCAAGCAACTGTTTCCGCGGTGGTGGTGCTCGCCGTGTTTTTGGGAACTGGGGGTTATATTTATTATGACACCAGTGTTGAACGCAGCTACATTGGTTGGCGGGATGCAATGAGAATTCAGGCGTCTTATGAACGCACCTATAAACGCTTTCAAGGGTTGCCAACACCGACCATTACCGATGTTAAGACCGAGTTGGATGTTTACACTGGAGCCCGGCGCTATGACCTGAAAGGCTCGTACCGCATGCGGAATCTTTCCTCAAGCTCGATAACTGAGGTTCTGATCGGCATTCACCCTTTCATGACACAACAGGACCTTAGGCTCGGGACGGCTGAAGTCGCACATTATGACGCGGCGCTGGGGCAGACGCTTTTTAAACTGACCCGGCCACTAAAGCCCGACCAAGAGATTGACCTTGCATTTACGCTGGTGTTTAATCCTTCGAAATTAAGGAATTATTCCGCCTCTCACAGTGTGGAAATGGACAGCGCTTTTATTACGGGGTCGAGTTATTTGCCGATCATTGGATATAGTGCGGATTACGAACTCGACCGAACATACAGTAGAATTGATCACGGCTTGAAACCACGACAACAGGTAGCGAAGCTGGAACAAGCCGTTGCGGATGCAGGCGATACCAAGGCCCGAGGTTTGCCTTGGGTAAATTTTGAAACAGTGGTTTCAGTGCCGTCTGGTAAAACAGCTGTAGCACCWGGCGTGTTGCTGACCAAGCAAAAGCGGGGCGGGCGCACCTATTTTCATTATAAGACAGAGAAGCCAATAGAATATTCCGTAGCCTTCGCGGTTGCGAATTATGATGTTCTGAAGAAAACATACAGCGGTGTTGATACGGAAATTTATTATCTGCCGGGCGAAGCCGTAAATTTACCGGAGATTYCGAAATCGCTTGAGCAGTCCCTTTCTTATTTCACCGAGAACTTTGGGCCSTATGAGTATRAACAGTTACGCATWGTGACKGCAGCYTTTTCCAATGGYCGGGCCAACGCWCARATGATCTCTTTAGGGTATGATTTTTTTGCACGGTATGACCTGCGCGGCACAAATGTCGACGYGAACCAGCCTTACCGGGTGACTGCACACGAAGTGGCGCACATGTGGTGGGGCTACCAGCTTCAGGCTGCGGACTGGTCCGTATTTGAAGGTGCGCGCGTTTTGTCGGAATCGCTGGCGCGTTATTCGGAACTGTTGATGATGGCGCAGGCGAAAGGCGAGGCCGCTGCATCGCGTTGGGCCAGTCAAGAGCATCATAGCTACATGCGCCGCAGGGCCAGAGAGACTGCCGAAGAGCTGCCGCTTTACCGATCGCATAACGGTATGCAGTACGTACTCTATTCTAAAGGGGACATTGCTTTTAACGCGCTGCGCGGCCGCATGGGGGCGGATGCTATAAACCGGGCGCTACGCTCGATGCTCCGGGATTTCTCTTATCCGAATACGCCGCCGACAACGCTTGATTTGATTGCAGCGCTGAAGGCTGAAGCCAACGCAGCTGATCACGCGCTGATCGATGAATGGTTTAAGGAAATTATCCTCTATGAGCTTGTTATTGCGGACACCAGCGTCACGCCGCTCTTGGGCGGAAAATACCGGGTTGATGTGGAAATTGATGCGGAACGGTTTAGYGCGTCTGGCACGGGCGAAGAAACCCTGACGCCGCTTAATCACACCTTTGATATTGGAATATTTACGGGTGACCACATGCAGGTTTTAAAAACGWATGAAGGCGTAAACAGGCGGCTGCACCTCAGTGAACATACTTTCACCGAGAAGAACAACAAGCTGTCCTTCATAGTTGACGAACTGCCAACCCGCATTGTGATCGACCCCTATATTAAGGTCATCGATAAACGGCGCGGTAATAACGTGGTGCAGCTCGTGGTAGCTGCAGATGCCAGCCGCGAATAAAAGATGGCGTACAACAGTGCTAATCGGCTCCGCAATCAAGGCTATAGTCGGCGGAGCTGAACTATCGCGGGAAGGGTGCTATTAACTGTGACGGAGGCTCACTTAGGCAAGGGTTCTTCGGATGCAGAAAAGGCATTGCGGAATTTCCCCTTGTTCGCGGAATTACAAACCTGTTCCAGGTCTTGTTCTTTATTCCTAAAGTTTAGTTTCTATGGAAACTTCTTTCCATGTGGTCCTTTTAAAATTAGAAGCTAAAGTTGAATAAACCTAAGTCTTGGGAGGAAAGTATGGTTRAYGTCATWAAGCTGGCATGCGTCACTAGTCTGCTKGCACTATCTGCGGTRTCTGYAWCYGCKTCTGATTTCGGCGTAARYCGCGCCTTTRTKGATGAAAARGSRCCCRWAAARCAGGAWGAMGARAARAAAGAARRCGCYGAAGARAAMGGCGACGAYAAAGACGASAARAAAGAYAARAAGAAAAAGYCRAAGWTYAAAAAATATAAAGAAGTGGTTACCGAAAAAGCGATCACGCGTACGGGCGTATTTACCACCCACCTTGTTGACAATAAAGCCTACTTCGAAATTCCTGAAGACCAGCTTGGCCGCGAGTTTGTGTGGCAGGTAAAGGTTGCGGGCATACAGACCAAAAAAGGCCTGATCAGCGCCGATAGCTCGCGCCAATATGTGTATTTTGAGCGCATCAATGACGATATTATTCTGCGCGGCCGTGATTATTCGGTGATTTCAAAAGAAGGCGAGCCTGAAACATTCGTGGTGAACGCCTCTGATCTGGATGCTGTGCTGGCGAAATTGCCGATTGTGACTTTCGGCGAAGACAAAACGCCGGTTATCGAGGTGACCTCCATTTTYATGGGYAAGGTCAAAGGCCTTGAAGGTATGCGCGACGATAAGATGGACGCAAAAGTGTCGATCATCAAGAATGTAAAATCGTTTGAGCGCAACATTGAAGCCCGTGTACTTGGCCGCTTCACGCGTAAAGACGGCAAAAAAACTGAGAATATCACAGCGGAAATTCGTCATTCCATTTTCGCGTTGCCGGACGACCTGATGAAGCCGCGCCACTTTAACCACCGTGTTGGGTTCTTTGATGGGAGTTACACAGATTTCAGCGGCGAAAAAAATAAGGTAGATACGAAGCGTTATATCCGGCGTTGGCGGCTTGAGAAAAAAGACCCGTCTGCCGCGATGAGCGAGCCGAAGAAGCCGATCACCTGGTATATCGACCGCGGTACGCCAACCCGCTACATCGAAGCCGTACGGGAAGGCATTGAGTTCTGGCAGTCAGCTTTCGAGAAAGCCGGCTTCAAGAACGGTATTGTTGCCAAGATGGCACCAACCATCGAAGAAGACCCTGATTGGGACCCTGAAGATGCGCGCTACGCGGTTATTCGCTGGGTGCCGTCTACCATTCCAAACGCCAACGGCCCGCATGTGGCTGACCCCCGCACGGGTGAGATTATCGAAGCTGATGTGCGCATGTACCATAATGTGCTGAAGCTTTTGGAAGAATGGTATTTCGCCCAGGCTGGCGCTACCGACCCGCGCGCTAAAAAACTGCCATTGCCAGACGATGTAATGTCTGATCTGGTGCGATTTGTTGTGGCGCACGAAGTAGGGCATTCAATTGGCCTGCACCATAACTTCCTTGGCTCAAACGCGTATACAGTAACGCARYTGCGTGACCCGGCYTTTGTTGCCAAAAACGGTGTTGCRTCCTCCATTATGGATTAYGCRCGYTTCAATTATGTGATGCAGCCTGAAGACGGTGTATCGCCGATTGATTATGTGACCGGCCCTTATGATAACTTCGCTGTTGAGTGGGGCTACACGGAGTTCGCGGGTGATCTTTCAGCCGACGACGAAGTGCCATTGCTTAATAAAATTGCTGACCGCCAGCTAACCAACAAGGCGCTGCGCTGGGATTCTTACTCGGCTGGATTGGCGTATGATCCGCGCATTCAAACCGAAGATATCGGCGATGATGCAATGGAAGCCAGCTTTTTGGGCATGAAAAACCTTGAGCGTATTATGGCAAACGTTGTGGACGCTGCGTCTTATGAAGACGGCAAAACATACGCAGAGGTGCGCGTAGCCTACGGTGCGCTTGCATCCCAGTATGCACGTGAACTTGGCCATGTGACCAAATACATAGGGTCTGCGGTTTACCGACGCGAACTTGCACAGGGCCATACGGAGACAGATGTTTACACGTCGTATCCGATGGAGAAACAGAAAGAAGCGTTTGAGTACGTTGCCAAGTATGCCTTCAAGCTGCCTGATTTTTGGAAAAACAAGGAAGTACTGAAGCGTGTTGGTTATGACTTCTACTTGGATGCTGTCACGCGTTTCGGCACACGGCCTTTAGGGCAGCTTCTATCTGCGCGCCGGATCGACCGTATGGTCAAGTTCCGTGCTGGTGGCATTGAAACCTATGATCCGGTTGAGCTGTTCTCAAACGTGAGGGCGGCCGTGTTTGAAGAGGCACGGAAGCGTAACCCTGATGTTTCAGCTTTCCGCCGTCGGCTTCAAGCCTCGATGGTGAACCTGCTTATTGCAGGTGTTGAAGCGCCGTCTAGCGGAGATGACAGGGTGAGCGATGATTACCGTGCGCTTTGCCGCTCAACGCTGGTTACGCYAGAGAAGCAGCTTAGCCGCGTCGGGTCCAAAAACGCCTCGACTATGTCTGGTATCCATTTCCAGAATCTGGCTGCGAAAATCGCAAAGACGCTTGATGCGGACTAGCGCGCAAGGGAAATAATGCCTCGCGTGAGGTGTGTGAATAAGGAGGGCGCTGGTTTTGACCGGCGCCCTTTTTTTGTGCTGGAGACAGGGCTACTTCGCTTTCCTTCAGGCCAGCTATTGCCGACTATTCTAGGTTTTTCGCGGCTGCCTCTTGAACAAACGGGCCTAAATGTGCATATACACATGTATGGACAGAAAAACAATCATAGAGACGCTCAGGCGTGATGTTGCGGGGCAGTGTGTTGCTTACAAAATGCGGGAGGCAACACGTAAGCTTAGCCGCCGCTATGACGAGGCCCTGAAGCCTGTTGGCATCAAGGGTACGCAGTTCTCTATGCTGAATGTAATTACGCTGCTGGAAGGCATG
>JAESRJ010000333.1 GCA_016764715.1 Kordiimonadaceae bacterium
AGCTGTAATGTGGCTAAAGACCCGCTCGCCATAATCTGCTACAATCCCGCGACTTTTCAGTTGTTGGCGCCATGTGCCGGCAGCCCTCAAATTTTTAAGTATTAAGAACCTGAATCCGGTCCAAGGTCAGTATATGGAATTGGTTGAAGAACAATTAGGCGAACATCACCTGAACGAAAAAGACGTGATGGACGTGGTGGTGCGCTTTGCCGGAGATTCCGGCGACGGCATGCAACTGGCGGGAACCAATTTCACCCAGACTACCGCGCTGTATGGCAATGATCTGTCCACCTTTCCGGATTTTCCGGCCGAGATACGGGCACCTGCCGGTGCCACTTTTGGTGTTTGGTGTGACTGTCACGATACCGTCTGCCAGCAAGATGTCCTCTGCTTTGGTATAGCTCGAGATAGCAACGGCATAATCTGGGAACAGCTTGAAGAACGAGCCCAACTGGCGACCAGTTTCTTCTCTGCCGCGGGCATGGGCCGCAAAAGCCGGTGTGATCATCTCGACATCCGGGTGATAAACCTCCAGTGCTTCGGCGATATTCTGCCGGCTTTTAGCCTGTGCCAGGGCGGTCACGCAGGCGATCATCTCTTTTTTGTTCATGGGCATATTAAAGTTCCGCTGTTTGAGGCTTACTCTCTTCATTTGGCTGGTGATTACGTATTACGCGTCAATCTGTTCCGGCGGTGGCGCTTCTGCTGGTGCAATACTGACCGGTACGGCGTTGAACGCTGCGGTGCCGCTGACTTTATCGGCGGCCATTTCATCGGTGATGTCATTGACACTGACCCCGGGCACGGTAGCGGCGACACCAAGTCGAACGCCCTGGCGACCATGGCCCCAGCCATGGGGGATGCTGRTCACACCAGGGCAGATTGTATCGGTTATTTCTGCTGCGGCTTTGATGCTGCCGACCCGCGTTGTGATGGTCACGCTTTCGCCTGCTTTGATCCCGTACGCTGTTGCGTCGTCCGGGTGCAGCATCACGGTGCAGCGGTCTTTACCACGGACCATACGTTGGCTGTTGTGCATCCAACTATTATTGGTGCGCACATCGCGGCGGCCAATCAGCAACATCGGGAATGCTGGATCAGGAGGCGTGCCATCGAAATCAGATCTCAGCCGAGCAATATCGTCAGTAAATACTTTTGGGGCAGCATTGATCATCTTGTCTTTGGTGAATAATCGCCTTGGCAAAGAGGGCTTCAGTGGACCAAGGTCGATCCCGTTTGGCGCGCGGCGCAACCGCGCAAGACTGAGCCCCTTTTTGAACGGCAAAAAGCCCTTGCCGTACGGCCCAAGACGCAAGCCAATATCGAGGATGAAGGTTGAGCTGGCCAGATACGGGAAAAGTTTTTTGATGCCTGTCCCTAAGCGTGCCTTGAGGGGTGTTTTCTTCCCCTTCAAGTGATTGATGCGCTGAACAAGTCCTTGATATATCTGCCATTCGCCGCGAGTATCTTTGGCGGGCTTGACCATGGCTCCTGTGTATTTTGAGATATTGCGCACGGCCATAAGATTGAACAGTGCGTCATAGTTACCATGTTCAAGAATGCCAATAGGTGGCAGGATAATATCGGCTTTGCAGGTTGTCTCATTGATATAAAAATCGACCGCAGCCATGAAGTCCAGCCCGTCGAGCGCCCGTTCGAGCTGTTTGCCGTTCGGGGTCGATAGCACAGGGTTACCTGCGTTACAGAGGAACGCTTTGATCTGGCCTTCACCGGGTGTGAGCATCTCCTCGGCCAGAGCGACCACTGGCAGGGCGCCGGCGGTCTCCGGCAGCCCGCGGACCCGGCTATGGTAAGTGCCATGACTGCCGCGCGGGGTGTTGGCCGGAAGATCGAACGCTGGGGTGGCAAACATCATGCCGCCCGCGCGATCAAAGTTGCCCGTCGCGATATTGATCACTTGCATCAACCAGTGGCACAGTCCGCCGTAAGCTTGGGTCGAGACCCCCATGCGGCCGTAACAGATTGCGCTGTCAGCTGTGGCGAAATCGACCGCGATGGTCTCGATGTCGACGGCGGCGATGCCGGTGACGGCGGCAGCCTCCCCGAGGCTGAACGCCTTGCTCAGGGGTTCGATGCTGTCCCAATCTTTCAGCCACTCGGTTAAGCGACCGGGATTGCTGAGGCCTTTTTCGAAAATGATCCGCAGGACCGCCAGCAGAAACACCGCATCGGCACCAGGCTTGATGAAATGGTGGCTGGTGGCATAGCGTGCAGTCTCTGTTCGGCGTGGGTCGATCAAAGTGATCTTGCCGCCGCGTCCAGTGAGCAACTTCATGCGTTTTTTGATGTCTCCGGCCGACCAGAGGCTACCGTTCGATACCGCCGGGTTGGCACCGAGCATCAACATATAGTCGGTGCGGTCGATATCCGGGATCGTATAGAGAAACGTGCTGCCATACATCAGATATTGGGTCAGCTCGCTTGGCAATATATCCACGGAGGCAGCAGAAAAATTATTCTGGGTTTTGAGGCAGCGTTTGATACTGCCAACGCTCAGCAGCGCATCAAAATTATGGACGATAGGGTTGCCCCAATAGATCGCAACCGCATTATTGCCGTGCTGTTGCTGCGCAGTAACCAGCCCTTGAGCAACCGTGTCGAGTGCTTCGTCCCAGCTGATCCGGGTCCAGCGATCGCCGTCACGTTTCACTGGATGACGCAGCCGGTCCGGATCGGTATGTAGATCCTGGATCGCCACGCCTTTGGGACAGATATGGCCAAAACTATGCACGTCGTCAGGGTTGCCTTTGACCGAGATAACCTTGCCACCTTCATGCTCGATCTTAAGACCACACATGGCTTCGCACAGGCTACAAGTTCGAATATGCGTTTCAACCATGATCATTCCTTGTTTGGTATCGCCTGACTGGTCCGGACTCAAGATACCCTGGCTGAGGCGTCTGGCCTCACGAGGTCAGTTTTTGCAGCCCGGTTTCGGACGTACTTGCGATCGCCTTTGTTCGTTTTGCTGGCACAGCAATACTTCAATTAGTGTTGATATAAGCACGACCGGTCGTTCTGTCAATAGTCAACGGCGCTTCAATATCCTGATGGCCTCCAAGATAAGCATCAAAGACGCCGCCGATGTAGATGGTTCAAAATAAATTGGGCTTCAGCATTGTGTGCCAGAGTAACAACCGAGATTAAACAGCAGGCATCAGGACAATACTTATCGATCTACTTCAGTCCGTCTTGAGGCCTTTGAAAGGCAACAGCATACCCGTGGATTGACGGCAGTGCCTATAGTTGTTGGAGCCATGACCTCGACGTTGACCCAGCGAATGAAGAGGCTGCCACCGCATCCCAAAAAGGACACACCAAGCTCAGCGCTACATTAGATACGCATCCCTATATTCGGTGCCATCTGGGTTGCAGAGGAGGGGGCATCCGGCCCCTGTGACGTATATAAACCCTTACGAGGTTAGTTCCTCACGACAGGTTCAATAATTGCGTAACGTACAACACTAGCAAAGAAAACGGGAATTTGAAAACACACAGAACTTTTCGATTTTTACTCAACTGCGCAAGTTAGCACAACTGTAGCGCATCAGTGACATCCTCAGTGACACATGACAACTGTCGTGCCTCATTAAGAATGTCAGCATCAGATCAATGTTTTCAACGGTTTGTCAACTCAACAAAATGAGCAAAAACCCGAAATCGGAGAACTTTGTAAATATTTGGTCGCTTAAAATGTCAATTTGCATAGTGATAAATTAAGTGACTTCCAAACTAGCCCAAAGAGCCAAGCATTATACTCTTTGGATTGGCCTCTCTGGGTGATAAAGAGACCATACTTCGTTTGCTGTTCAATTGCCGCTTACCGCTGCTAAAGCGGACTGTCGTGCCCGAGGCTGGAATGTCTGCAGTTGGCCCAAACTGGACATTTGGGTGAACGGAGGGATTACAATATGAATAGTTGGGATGCGCAGCGAGGAGCGCAATGGCTTCCTTATAATGATCCAAGAACCCAGGCTGCGCCACAACTCGAACCTGCGGCCTCGGTCCATCAAACAGCGAGTACTCTGACATACGCGCGGCATATGCAAATCAGACATGTTGTAACGCCCTTGGCGCATTATGAAGCGTTGCGGCGGCCCTGCTTGAGCGTGGCGGATGGTAGTTCTCCAAATGCTTGCTGGTAATATTTCGAAAAACGCCCCAGATGGGCGAAGCCCCAGCTGAATGCCACGCGGGTTACGTTGGTGCTGGGGAGTGCCTGCCTAAGCTCCGCCCGGACTTTCTCTAGCCGCCTTTGGCGCAGGAACTCCATAGGGGTGTAGCCGCGAAATTTTTTAAAGCCGCTGGTTAGCGTACGCACGGCGATATCGAGCTCGTCAGCAACCGCGTCGAGGTTTAGGTGCGCCGCCAAGTTGGCGTCCATATACTCTTCCGCTCTTTTCACATACCACGGCGATGCCGCCGACATGTTGTCGAAAATCAGGTGGCGCAGGCTGTGACTGCCGGTGCACAGCAGCGTGTTGTAAAATAGGTCTTCCATGTTTTGGCGGCACAGATTGAAGTCGAGGCTGGCGTCGCCGTTGGCGCTGAGCGTCGCTAGATCCCGCGCCATGCCGGATATCGTGGCGCTGTTATTTTTGTTCGGATCAAAAAATTCGAAGGAAACATTTTTCCGCGCCCGCTGACCGATCAAGTGGGCCAAACGGCGCTCCAGCTCTCGAGTGTTGATAATTGTGTTGTAAACGAGCGCCCTCGGCCCGAAATCCAGGGCAAACTCGCTGCCCGGGTTCAGCTGCACTAGATCGTCTTTGCCAGGCTGGCCGTTAATGGTGCCACATTGCCAGCAGCTGTCGCCGAGCGCGATATTTACCAGCGTCAACTGATCGTCCGACATGGACGACTGGATCGCAAACCCCTCCGTATATAGGCTACTCGCAAATACCAGGCTGTTGACGCTTGACCGACATTCTCTGAAATCAAAGCCCTCTTCGAGGTCAAGCAAATGAAAATGCGGATTTACCCCCAGACCTTGCTCCAGATACAGGGAAAAACGATCGCCTGGACGCATTTCAGCTGTTCTGGGGGTCGGCTCAGCGGCAATCAGTTTCGTAAACATAATATCCTACCAATTTAGTATTATATTCTCTTTATTGTCATTAATTAGAGAAAATTATCTATAAACTAGAGATAGATTGAAGTAATAACCTTTCAATGCGTCATTTTGTAGCATTAACTCTCTTTCCGGATATTGCTTGCTGTTATCGGATAGCGCGGCCTCCCGTGTCTGCCGTTTATGGAAGGTGAAACGATCAACTGGTGGGCGTGCGCAGTCCGCCGTCTATTGTGGGAGAGCGGCAAGCAGTGATAAATGACAGTACAGCGTCGGCTCCTTGCGAGCTGGAAAATAAGGTAATGCTAGAGAGCCTTTATTTCCCCACCGGCAAGGGCAATGCCCGGTATTTTTCCGAGATTATCAATCGGTCCATGGACGCCATTCTTTCAATCAACGGCGACCACCGCGTCGTTCTGGCCGATGACCCGCTCGTGGATCCGGTCCTCCATCTTCAGGAGCTTGCGCTGCTCGGATTCCCTGAGCTTGT
>JAESRJ010000334.1 GCA_016764715.1 Kordiimonadaceae bacterium
GGCAGAGTAAGAATATCGTAAAACGCGTAACCCACATAGGCGCGGAACAATGTTAGCTTYAGTTCAGGGTCGCGTACGCCCGATAAGGTCATGGACAAGAAATCATCACTGACGAAATCAATGTCTTCCAACATCATAATTTCGCTAATTTCGTGGAGGACAGCGTCTAGTTTATCGGGGGCTAACGYGCTTTTGTCTTCCCAAACRRYATYGAGYTTWCCCGYGTAAAARYMTGGCTGCCASCGSGTKCGGTAYTCTTCAAGGCATTTATAAAGCTGTTCTTTGGTGATTTTGTAAAAAGCCGTCGGCGTTGAGCTTTGATTTTGCTGCAGGAATTTATTTAGCCGTTTTACCGTGAACCGCAGGCGTCGGACCCGGAAATCTACGTCAAACGAACGCAGGAAAGTCACATAGGGTGGGAGGCTGGCAAACGATTGATAGCCATCTTCTTCCAGTATTGCCTTGTCTTGTGCCCATTCGGTGATCGCTGTGCGTATAGTTGACCGGTCTAGTTTGTGGCCGTTCTCTTTCGCGATCTGTATAAATAAATCACCAAGCCGCGCGATAAGCTGCTGGATTTTACCGCGCACATAACTGCCATAGCCAAAGCCCGCTTTCTCCTGCGCGATGCGGTGTGCCCGCTCCCGCCAGCTGGCCAGCATTGCGGTTTCCACTGGCCTATCATCTTCCAGATTAAGCATGCTATCCACCAGCAAGCTGACATCTGTATCGATTGTATTAAAGATGTTCTCCAGTCGTCTTGTTTCGCGGTTGTTTTCCTCTATGGCACGTAARTCGCCGTATATGGGCTCGTTCCGCGGGATCTCCGAAAGGGAGGATAATATAGTGCGGAAAAAACTGGGTATGCCGCTGGGCACGTCTTTTAATTTTTCTGCGGGATTGTCTGGGCTCGGGTCGACATAAATCACCCGCCTGTCRACTTCGCGGTGCGCAGACCGGTTATGAATTTCAAGCACGGCTTCACCAAACGGTTTGTTGTTCGTCACGCCGCCGTCGATGAAAGACATGGCTTCCAGTCGCTCGGGGTTGAGGCTTTGGTTTGGGAAGTTTTTCGCGAGAAAGGTTTTTTTTGCGGGCCAGCTGCGTTTAATTTTTTCGAGATAGTTGCTCAAGTCCAGGAAACGAATAGGCGGAAAGGCACCWGGGAAAGATGACGTTGCCCTGGCAGCAAAACCGAGTCCTGGGATATTGTCATCGGTAAAATCACTCAGGGTCTCTTGTCCTTCTGCATTGTGATAGGCAAAATTGAGCGTGACTTTATGCTGGCGCTCCGCGATCTCGGCCGGGTCATGCARTTTAAGTTTGCGGACTTGGCCATAGAAATTTGTGATGCTAACAAATAAATCGAGCTTGTGACCTGCAGGCATAAGGCTGTTKTTRCCCTCGGCGCTGCCCATTTCGTCGCAAGCATTGATCATCCAGCTCAGCATCCGTTCGCCAGAGAAGGGTGGCTGGAACCAACGGGACCGCAGAAACCGTGAAAGTTTGCGTTTGCTTTCGGGATCTGGTGTTTCGCCGCCGTAGATGCGGTCCCCAAAAAGCCAAATAAGCGGATAAAGGTAAAATTTGCTCCAGCGTTCTGCGATGGTGCTTTTTTCCATTAGCTGTTCAATGTCGCCTAGTTCCATCCATAAATTACGCAGCGGATCAAAATCAAGATCGTGCGCGATGGCGCGTGCCAAGAAAATACCATTGATGCCGCCTGCCGAAGTGCCCGATATTACATCGACGATAACGCGTGTGTTTATTTTGGCACCTAAGGCCTTAAATAGCTCAAAATATAGTTCTTCAGTGTCAGTGCTGTAAGGGCGTCGCGGCGCAGCGTGCTCAAATGTGTCGCGCCCGCCTTGTGAACTTTGGTACGCGCGCGAGGCACGGACAAGCTTTAAGGTCTCGTGCGCAACGCCGTTCATATAAACGGCGAGCGACGCGCCGCCATAACAAACCAGCGCTAATCTGAGTTCTAATTCGCGCATGCCCACATTCCCAAAACGCCTTGACGGCTTTTACTAGTAAGCTCTTATAGCTGTTGCGGCTTTCCAATTGAAGCTTAAACCGATTCGGTCCTTATACCAGAGCTTAAAAATAGGAGACCAAACCGGAAGGCTGGCACAGATGTATTAAGAAAGGACGCACCATGGGCGGTGCGCCCCCTCTTRCWTTGCAAATGGACCTTGTTGGGAATGTAAAGGTCGAGCCAGCCGGCTGAGGAGCGACCCTGCTGCGGCTTCGGGGGCGTAGGCAGGGCTTCAATCACTGGTGGGAGCCAATCTTGAAAATGCTTAAGCTGGCTGACTCTATGGGCTTGTACGGGTGGGGGAAATAGTTTCCTTCGGTATATTTTGTATGGTAGCAGAAAAGAAAGCTGGCTAGCGGAACGCTGCTCAAAGGTGTGTTGATCGCATTACAAAGGAAAGCTTCAATACAGTGAATAATCAACGGTATATTATGTTGAAATTTCTGCCGTTTATCACCTACGGTTTGCGGCAGTGTCATTGTTGCTGTCGGCCCCTTTTGTTCTAAAACTAGTCCCGCCCAATGATACGTTTGGCTTTCGGACGCCTGCAACAGCTGCCTCTGCAGAAGTATGGTATTCGGCTAATTTTACTATGGGTGTTGCCCTAGCAGTTGCCTCGATTTTGTCCCTAGTGTTAACAGCCAAGACGGTGAAATTCGGCACAGGCCCGGAAGAGCWTAGATACCTCTATGCTATAGGCGCGTATTTCCTATTGGTCTTAGTCAGCTTGGGTATCGCAGCGCCCTGAAGGCGAAAGGTTTTCACTTTTAGCCCCCCATGGCCGCTGATCCAAAGTTTAGCTTAAGCTGGTTGATATAGTGGAGAGCTTTCTTTAGCCTCTTTTTGTCAGGCGTCGCCAATAAAGCGCCGATAATGCACACTGAAAAAATATAGCGGGACTTTTTAGCCTTTAAGGGAGCAAGCCATGCGTGGATTGTTAATGATTTGTGCCGTTTYTATCTTWGGACTGARTTCTCCGTTTGCGAGCGGTGCCGACGATTTAAAATATATGGATTTTCACCCCAGCGTAGAACCGGGCGGCGACCGYTTAGTYTACTATTCCTACCGCGCTGACCGGCTTCCTGATATTTTTATTCTCAATAGGGCAACCGGTAARGAAGTTAATATTACCAAGTCGCCGGAGCTGTGGGAAATAGARCCTGAATGGGSTCCAAACGGCACTCACATTGCGTACGGTCAGGGYGGTAGCATGGGGTCGCTCGAAATTATCGTGCAGGATGTCGCCACAGGAACCGCAGTGAATTACGGGCCTGGTAACGGGGCTTCATGGTCGCCAGATAGCCGCTTTATAGCCTTTAGTCGGTCAAGCGAGACGCTCCATATTCTAGAAGTGGCTACCGGAGATATCCAAGATGTGGACCTGAGAATGCTTGAGGGGAAATTCAACTCTGAGCCTGCGTGGCTGCCGGACGGGTCGGGTCTGGTTTTTTCAAACCAAATTAAGAATGGTGGAAATTCAAATATATTTAAAGTCGATTTCGAAACGAAAAAGGCGTCACCGTTGGTAAGTACACCGCTGCATACGTCGTCCGTTTTCGTCTCTGYCGACGGAGAAACACTATATTTTAATGCCGAATATATTGGCGGCGAGGTGGACTTGCCCGACAACGTAGCGGCGAGCGGCTCTCATATTTATGCTCTGAGCATGAAAGATGCCATCGGTGACGTGCCATTAGAACGCTTTATGCCTGTTACCAGTGGCCTTGAAGGCCAGCAATATTTTGCCGAGTTATCCGCGGACGGGACAATGCTTTTTGTGGAAGCAGGTCTTTGGAGTAGCTCCCAGTTCCAGATTTATAGTCTGCCCGTCGGCCGTAGCGGTGAGGCCTCCAAAATATCGGGCCCTAAGCCTAATCACTAGAATAGAAAATTAGGCGTTCGGGATGTTTTGTAGAAACAACACTCGCTGAGCGCCTTGCTTGCGCTCGTCTATCATCTCTAGCGCWCCGGGSAGGGTTAGCTCATCGCYCGTGCCAAGTTCRCAGATGATAACGCCGCCGTCTGCAATCCAATCGGAGGATAGCAGGCAATCGAGCGTTGGTTCAACGAGGCCCTTATTGTAAGGCGGGTCTATGAAGATGAAATCGTAGGGCTCTGCGGCATCTGGCAGCGCAGTGGCGCTTATTCGCAGAATGTTGGCTTCGCCTGATACCCCAAGGGTCGCGATATTTGCGTTTATACAGCGGATAGAGCTTGAGGAGTTTTCAACAAAAGTCGTGTGCAGGGCTCCGCGCGATAGGGCTTCGAGCCCGAGCRCCCCTGTACCAGCAAACAAGTCTGCCACGCGCGCACCGTGCATGTCTGGATAGCGGCGGTGCATCAGCATAGAGAAAACGCGCTCTCGCATGCGGTCTGTTGTTGGCCGAATGGCAGTTCCGTCGGGTACCGTTAAGCGGCGGCCCCGGAACGAGCCTGCGATTATTCGGCTCACCTGTTAGGGCCTCGCTTTGCACCCCGGTTAGGGCCTTTTGCATTACCCGCGCTGTTTGGCCCTTTGGTAGCGGGCGCAGCTTTCCTACCGGCAGACTTGCCTTGCGGCTTGGCCGAAGACTTAGCTGGGGATTTAGCAGAGTGTTTGCCCAGTTTCCCAGGGTACGGCGCTTTTTTGCCAGAGAACTTCGCGGCTGTAGGCTTGCCTGTCGAGCCTTTAGTATCGTTGCCGCGGCCTGCAGTGTTACCCGCGTTTGACGCTCTTTTGTCGGCKGCRGCYTGCATGTTCTTTTTACTRCTRGCGTTGGTGCCTCGTGCGGGCKCTTTCCGGCGGAAACYGTCGCCGTCWYGGCCCTTTGTGGGCGCTTCCATGCGCTGAGCACCGCCCGCTGCCGCRCGCTTTGCTGCACGGTCCTCGCTTTGGCTTTCTTTTTCCTGTGCCTCTTGCCTGCGGGTGCTTATGGGTCTGCCGCGCGRTTGCCTACGCATCTCTGGGGCGTCCGCGTCGCCTTGGCGGTAAGCTTCAAACTTGCGTTTGCGCTTTGCGCCGAGCTTCACTTTTGTAGGTTTTTTMGCCTTCGCCCATTTGCTGGGGTCGCGCTTGGTCTCWGTKGYTCCAATGGCTTGYGGGGCATCGCCGAAATAGCYGCTTAGYACTTCGTGCAATTGYTTCTCGCCGACWGGRGCAACTGCGCCGTCTTCNAARGKKCCGAGCGAAAACGGGCCGTAGCTGACACGAATAAGCCTGTTCACGACAAGGCCCAAACTTTCCATCACCCGGCGAACCTCGCGGTTTTTACCTTCTTTGATGGACATGGAAATCCAGGCRTTGGTGCCTTGYTGGCGCTCRAGYGTKGCATCGATTTCGCCRTARTGGACGCCGTCAATGGTGGYRCCGTTTTTYARCTTTTCGAGRGCAGYTTCGCTAACGCGGCCGTAAACCCGGACGCGGTATTTGCGCACGATTGARTTTACKGGCAGCTCAAGCCAGCGGGCCAGTTCGCCGTCATTGGTRAACAGAAGMAGGCCTTCGGTATTCATATCYARGCGGCCAACYGAAATWACCCGGCCCATATG
>JAESRJ010000335.1:0-1408 GCA_016764715.1 Kordiimonadaceae bacterium
CCTGGAAGAAAACCGAGTTTCTCGCCAGCTTCAACGGCGGGACGCGATAAAATGATCCTGTCTACTTCGCCCGAGATCATGCAGGACACTGCCATAGCAACGGCAAGATAGGTTTTGCCAGTGCCCGCCGGGCCAACGCCAAACACCATCTCATTTTTTTGAAGCTTCTCGATATAGTCTGCTTGGCCAGAGGACCGCGGCAATACCACTTTATTGCGCGTTACGATTTTTAAATTTCCAGCTGCGCGAGTGCCCGCAGCACTGTCACCTGCTGTTTTCAAATCAACAAGCATACGCACAACACCGTCTACATCGCCGACAGTAAGTTCACGGCCTTTTTCAGCCATCTCATACAGCTCGGTGAGGATAGACTTCGCTTGCGCAGAAGGACCAGCAGCGCCTTCGATGGCAATGCGGTTCCCCCTATTGATCAGGGAAACATGTAATCGCTGCTCAATACGCGCGAGATTCTGGTCATGTTGACCGAAAACCATAGCCGCCAGTTTATTGTCTTGAAATTCAACCACCACCCGGTGGCTTTTGCCTGAATTACCGTCAGAGCCTCGCTCCTCGGTATTTGTTGACTTGTTTTTCGCGTACATAAACTCGGTTATTGGCTCCTGATTTCTTGTTGTGGAGAAATTTAGTCTTCGTCCCAACAGTATGGCTATCTATTAGTGTAGGGTCTTTATTAGGTCACCGGTGAGGCTTCGCTGGCCGGATGCCACGATCTTCACTCGGACCAATTTCCCCATAAATTCAGTGTATGACGGATCAGCTTCACCGTCCAGCGCATTATCGCRGTTAGCGAAGTCGACAACTACYGCCTGTAAATAAGGGCTGCGGCCAATAAGCTGGCCTTTAATTTTACCTTCGCGTTCCAAAAGAATATCCATCTCCATGCCGACAGAAGCCTGATTGAACTCGCGCTGATGTTGCTCTAAAAGCTCTTGTAATCTCGCTAGTCGCTTGGATTTCACGTCCTCCGGGACCTGAGTTTCAGCTGCAGCGGCAGGCGTGCCAGGACGCGGGCTATATTTGAAACTGTATGCTTGTGAGTATTTCACACGGCGCACCAAATCCATTGTGTCTTCAAAATCAGCATCGGTTTCTCCAGGGAAGCCKACAATAAAGTCAGATGACAAGGCTAAATCAGGACGCGCMGCGCGTAACTTATCAATGATTGCGAAATACTCTTCGCGCGTATGTTTGCGGTTCATCGCAGCAAGAATTGTATCTGAGCCTGACTGAACTGGCAGGTGCAAGTAGGGCATACAGGCATCAATATCACGGTGAACACTGATTAGCTCATCATCCATATCGCGTGGATGCGACGTAGTATAGCGAATACGCTCGATACCCTCAATGTCCGCGACAGCGCGAATAAGCTCACCCAAATTACGCGNTT
>JAESRJ010000335.1:1413-5561 GCA_016764715.1 Kordiimonadaceae bacterium
TNNNCGCCGTCACCGTGGTACGCATTCACATTCTGGCCAAGAAGGGTGATTTCAATCACGCCTTTTGCCGCCATATGGGTTGCTTCTTCAACGACTGCTTCGACAGACCGGCTATATTCAGCGCCGCGGGTATAAGGCACTACACAGAACGCACAGAATTTATCGCAGCCTTCTTGAATAGTCAGGAACTGAGCGGGACTGTCAAAATCAGATTCTTTCGGCAGGTGATCAAACTTGGTATCAATCGGGAATTCCGTATCCAGAACACGGCTGCTTGTCCGGCCACCAGCACGTTGTTCAGCGGCAGACTTCAGCATTTCCGGCAAACGGTGGTATGTTTGCGGACCCAAAACCAGATCAACCGCCGGCGCGCGCTGCATCATTTCAGCGCCTTCTGCCTGTGCGACGCAGCCAGCAATAGCAATATACATATCCTGGCCGTTTTCAGCTTTGTTCATCTTGAGCTTTTTCAGACGCCCAATTTCGGAATACACCTTCTCCGCTGCTTTCTCGCGAATGTGACACGTATTGAGAATAACGAGGTCTGCCTCTTCCGGCGATTCTACAACATCATAGCCGTGCGGCTTCAAAACATTGACCATCCGGTTGCTGTCATAGACATTCATCTGACAACCATATGTTTTTACGAATACTTTTTTGCTCAATGTAATCTCCTGCCCGTAAGGCGCGCCGTCTACTATGCACTTTTCTGAGCCTATCGAATCTACTCAAAAAGGTGCCGGAGACTAGCACTGGGTTTCAAGGAGTCAAGGGAGGCTTAAGTATGATCAGGAAGGAGCGATTGCGCGGGCGTTTCAGCAGGCGGTGATAGTAGAGCTATGCGTTGTGGTCCCATGCGCATTTCTAACCGGTGCGCTCGCTCCAAGCCGCTGCAAACGATCTCTTCGCAGCGCTTCGCCAGTTCTTTTCGTGTCCCCACATCAGCGAGCGATAGTGGCTCGTGAAATTCAAGTGTTACTACAGTTCGGGAAAGAGCCATGAACTGGCGCAAATGATCAAACAGTTCCACATCCCCAAGCCATGCAATGAGCGGCTTTTGACTGCGCAGCACGGGCATGCCGTTTATCTCAGAATAGGCAACAGTAACGGGCTGGATCAATAAGTTATGATCCGAAGCCTCGTCCGCTCGCTCGGCAATCGAAAAAAGAGAGGACTTAAAAGGGGAAACATGCACGCCGTGCGTTGAAGTTCCCTCGGGGAAAAGAATGAGACTATGCCCGCTTTGCACCCTCGAAGTTAACCGCTCTGCCTGACGTTTTGCGTCGCTACGCCGCGTTCGATTGATAAACACCGTCTTGTGCATACGGCACATAGTAGCAACAAAGCCCCAGTTGGCCATCTCGGATTTCGCGACAAAACTAGCATTCTTGAGCCTGCCGCCTAGCACGATTATATCGAGCCAGCCGGTGTGATTAGCAGCAAACAAAACCGGGCCACCTGTGGCAACTTCGCCAGAAATACGAATTTCAATACCAAGGATACTGCACATCGTCCGGTGCCATAACCCTGCCCCAAACCACCAAAAGGGCCCAGGCAAGCGTATCATAATAGCCTGGAATAGAAGCAATGGGATTGAAACCATTACCATAAGGCCGCACCGAAAAACGCCAAGAGAGGTCCAACCTGCTGACGTTAGGTTTGACCGAAATCCGCCATATTCGATTGTTTCGCTTGCCATTTCGGAGCCACGCCTACTTGAATGAAGGGCCTATTTATCTTCCTTAACAGGAGTGCCGTATAGCTCCATTCTGTGGTCCACCAATTCAAACCCCATCTTCTCCGCGATTTGCTTTTGCAGTTCTTCGATCTCATCATTATGAAACTCAAGCACTTCGCCTGTTTCAATATTGATAAGATGGTCGTGATGTTCCTCGCTCACCGGCTCATAGCGTGAGCGACCATCGCGGAAATCATGGCGCTCGAGAATGCCAGCCTCCTCGAAAAGCCGAACAGTCCGGTATACTGTCGCAATGCTGATGCCGCTATCAACAGCCGTCGCCCGCCTGTAAACTTCCTCAACATCAGGATGGTCTACCGCTGATGTTAGAACCGCCGCAATCACCCGGCGCTGGTCCGTCATGCGCATACCTTTTTGCAAGCAAAGGTCTTCAATCGAATGGGGTTTTTCGGTCATGATATGACAAGCTCCGGAACAAACAGGTAAAAGGGCATTAATTTGAGCCCTGAAGATGCCATAGCTGATCGCGTAGGGCAAGATGCTATCACGGCATTATCAAGAGATCAAAGCCAACACTAGTATATGTAGGCAGGAAGACAGCCTCGACTTAGCGAAAGGCTGCGCCTCGCTTTACCATGTGCATACATAGTCTGAGGCTACTGTACCGGACCCCTTAACGGACTTATTTCCTGCGGCTACGTCCCAGCCCAATTTGCTTGGCCAAAATCCGCCGCTGATCTGCATAATTAGGGGCAACCATCGGATAGTCAGCCCCTAAGCCCCAGCGCTCCCTATATTCATCGGGGGATAGACCATACTGAGACTTCAAGTGCCGWTTCAGCATCTTGAGCTTTTTCCCGTCTTCTAGACAGATCAGGAACTCTGGCGTAATTGATTTTTTAATTGATACAGCTGGTTTTGGCTTATCGTTGCCCCGCGCGGCTCTTCCGTCCAGCCCCAACAAGGCCTGGTATACGTTTTCAATCAATTTTGGCAGCTCGGCTGCTTCAACTGAATTATGCGCCACATGCGACGAAACGATGTCCGCTGTGAATTCCAACAGTTCTATATTTACAGGTTGTTTATTATCCATAACACATTACTTACTTTACACTTACGAACGCCCAGTCGCCTGCCCTTTTTTTGGACAACTCGATTAACCCCGCCAGCAAAGTTTATCACCCCTAAACCTTGAGCCGAACCCTATGACCACTAACCCACTCCAGCGGCCCGAGCTCAACCTTATTGGCACCACATGCCCTATGGCATTCGTCAAAACCCGACTACACCTAGACACATGCTCCGACGACGAAATTATTAGTATTCTATATGAGGATACAGCTGCGAATGAACCTCTTATCCGCTCTGTCGAGGCCTTAGGGCACAAGATACTGTCAGAAACAACTGACACGCGAGATAAAATCATCAACACAGCAACCCAGCATACAGCGAGCCGCCTTGATGGTGCAAAGCTACAGTTAAAACGTATTAGAATTCAAGTAAAGAAGTAGATAAGCCCCCAAAATACAATCTACTTTATCCACTTTACTTGCTAGAAGTTTAAAGAAAACAAATATGCGTCGTATTTGACACCACTCAAAGTCTGGTAATAGGCGCGTCTTTCCCCACTTTTTATAAAACCACAGGCTTCATATAGGGTCATTGCACTATAGTTATCTTCTCGAACTTCGAGAAAGAGGCTCTCCACCCCACGTAGTTTCAGGTGCCCCGTCAGATGAGCCAATACTCTTTTAGCGTGCCCATTTCTTTGGAATACCGGATCCACGCCGACGGTTATCAACTCTGCCTCATCACACACGATGCGCRCAAGTGCGAATGCGACGGGTTGTTTAGCACTGTGGTAAATAAAAGCTTCAAAGCCTGGGGAGTTGAGAAATTTCTCAAAATCTTTTGCGTGCCAGGTCTTTTCGTCTCGCCCCTCGAACGCGCGCGCATGAAGGGAAGCCAACAGGGCCAAGGCTTTATGGTTTTTAACATCAACATTCAAAGSCTGAAAATCTACTGGAGGACCAACCACCGTCTCTATTCCTGATGAATTTTTATGATGGGCGCCGCACGAATGGCATCTGCCGGGCGCAAATAGGTGGGTTCCGGCACATAATTGGCAGGGTCCAAATCACGTGATATTTTTGCAAGCGCCAAAATATCAATTGCTGAGCCAGCGTCTCCTTCAGCACAGGCGTCCCCACTCTGTCCTGGCTCCCGGATCAGCGGCACACCTGAGCCGATAACGAGGCCAGGGCGTAACGTAATTTTCGGCAGCACTTCTGCAGCATCTATATTGGCAGCTTCTTCAAGTATAGTTGGGAGCTGGTCTTCTGCTCGCATTAAAAACGGCTGATAATAGACCTGTCCCCCGCGCCCTTTTATTACTGCGTGAACTATCCTGGACACAGGCGCCGCGGCCTGGGCCGCGAGAGCCAATAAA
>JAESRJ010000336.1:0-2057 GCA_016764715.1 Kordiimonadaceae bacterium
GGGATGCGTATCGGGGAGGCGCTAGCAATGAACGGCGCTGATGTGCCCTCTGGCGACACAATGCGCGTGATAGGCAAGCGCAACAAGGAACGGATCGTGCCTGTCCTACCAATTGTGCATGCGGCCATCGCCGATTACCAGCGCCTATGCCCGCATACGGTAGAAGTGGATGGCCCGCTTTTCTTTGGCGTGCGAGGCAAAAGGCTGGGCGCTCGGGCTGTTCAGCTTGCCATGCAGAAAATCCGCGCCGCGCTCGGCTTGCCAGATAGCGCTACACCGCACGCCCTGCGCCACAGTTTCGCAACGCACCTCTTGTCCCGYGGCGGAGACCTGCGCACAATCCAGGAGCTTCTTGGCCATTCAGACCTAAAGGCGACGCAGATTTATACAGAGGTTGATACCGCCCGGCTAAAAGACGTATATGATAAAGCGTTCCGCAGGGCCTAGCTGTGCAGGGCTTTTGAAAACACAGCTGCAGGACACTGACTAGTTATGGATAGCAGACCACCCCCCACCGACATTGACCGATTCCGTGGTTGGACTTTAATAGCGCTTTATGCCGCCCTTACGGTTTTCAGTTTGATGCTGCTTTACCTACTATTCCTTGCTCAAAACGAGCTCAAAACCTCCGCCTTAACAGTATACGGTATGGGGATTTCCTGTACCACCTCTGCGCTATTCAACGCCTGGACAGCAGTGCGTCATTTTCGAATAATCCGCAGCGGCACCGATTTGCCGCGCCTCGCGCTCAAGCCGTTCCTTTTCATGGCTATCGCCCTTACTTTTGCAGGGCAGGTATTCCAGGAGTTCTAAAACCCGGGGTGCTTCTAACGAGGTCCGGAAATGGCGAGCCAACGCGCCTTCCTTATATTAAGGTACGCGTCATGGAACACAAAGACCGCCATATATTATATCAGGCCCTTTTCAATAAAGACCCCGCCTATGACGGCGTGATTTTTTTCGGCGTCACCTCAACCGGGATTTTTTGCCGCTCGATCTGCCCAGGGCGCAAGCCAAAATTTGAAAATGTTCTCTATTTTCCGAGTGTTGAAGCTGCTCAACAGGCCGGGTTTCGCGCTTGCAAACGCTGTCGCCCGGAAAGCAGGCCCGGCAGCCCGGCGTGGGACGGCACAAAAACCACCATCACCCGCGCCCTGCGCTTGCTAGCCTTACAAGGCGGCCCGGAAAGTTTAGCTGAACTCTCGGACAAACTTGGTGTGACGGACAGGCATTTGCGGCGCCTTTTCCAAACACACATTGGTAAGTCGCCCATGGATGTTAAATCTGATACCCGCATTAAATTAGCCACCACCCTGCTACTGGAGGCCAAGAACGCCATGCCCGATATCGCTTTTGCCTCTGGGTTCCGTAGTTTGCGGCGCTTTAACGATGCYTTTAARAAGGCAACAGGGCTAAGCCCTAGTGCGTGGCGAAAGAAAAACCGTGCCTGATTTGGTTCAAAGCAAGATTAAAAGTCCTATTGGCCCCTTATCAATAGTGACCCGCRCAGGTGTCRTCYTKATATGTGAATTTTCTGACCAACCCGCACGCCTCAGCCGCCAGCTRAAGCAATATTATGATGATGTTCCGGTGAGCTGCAGTGCCGCCCCACCGGAAATAGCCGACGCCTTCAGCCGCTATTTCGCTGGAGAACGAGATGCGTTGGATAACATGAGTACTGCGCCAGAAGGCACCTCTTTCGAAAAAAGGGTTTGGGTTGCCCTGAGAACAGTGAAGGCAGGAAATACAGCCAGCTACGGCGATATCGCCAAACGTCTGAAATCAAGCCCACGGGCTGTTGGGCGCGCAAACGGCAGAAATCCCATTGCTTTAATCCACCCGTGCCACCGCATCATTGGGGCGGATGGCACCCTTACAGGCTATGCAGGYGGGCTTGCCCGCAAAGACTGGCTCYYAMAGCATGAAGGCGTTTTGCTTTGCCTTTAAAACAGGGCCCAAGGGATAGTGAAATTTTAACAACKTCGAASCACCGAAACACGCCAGATGGCCCCTGCGMCTWNTGCAGAGAAACGGTKGTTAATCGCACTGAATGAGCT
>JAESRJ010000336.1:2063-5556 GCA_016764715.1 Kordiimonadaceae bacterium
YRRATAYKRATACAAWWRNCNANCKAGTNAATGGYAGCASCCTMGYAGTGCCAGWTCRCAGCTAGYTTGCTGCYTGYTTAGGCCTRCCAGYGACTTGCCTGTCTTTCGGCGCTGCAACGCGCTTTTCACGCCGGTCTTCACCGTCATATTTCTTGTTAGCACGCCTGCGGCTCGGGCCAATATAAGTGCTCGTGCGGATAAATTCTTTTGGTTTTCCCGATACTGAAATCAGACGTTCCTCAAGCTGCTTGCCCGTAAAGGGTACACTCATAATTTCGTTTACGCCGGCGTCCCGAGAATCAACAACTTTTTCAATATCAGGCGTCGACATAATCATAATGATTGGCGCTTCCGCCACGGGCCCATCTGTCATTCGGATAAACCGGGTAAAGTCCGGGCCACCAAATTCTTCAAGGTGATGACCAATAAAAAAGTGGGTAAAGTCGAAATCGCGCATCCGGCTGACGGCATCTTTCGAATGATGCACCAGCTGCACTTGCCCTGCACCGTTATTTTTCAGAAAGTGCCAAACATAGTCAGCCAGTTGCTTATTCGACAAAGCAACGAGAACCTTCATTGCCCCAAAATCTACTCGACGGCCACTCATGTCGGTGTTTCCTAACCATGAACCTAGATCACAGGCCCGGTGTAAAATATGCGACTGCATCTTCAGTGCAGATATTAGCCCCTGCCTATCCTCGGTAGTAAAATTCAAGACTAACGTCAATAAATTTGAACCAAGTTTTGAGCATTTAGCACTAATAGATACGTATAGTAGAGACGCATAGATGCATTGTAACAAAAAATTTAACGCCTGTTACCAACTAGTAAGGAAAAAATTAACCATAAATCGAAGTTTTCCTAGAATACTTATAATAATAATTAATAATAATGTCATTAGACTACTTTAGAGGGATAACACCAAGGAAAGAGCGAATCACTTCCTGTGTTTACTTAACCAGAAAACCGTTATCGAACTATATCCTTTAACAGCACTTCACTTTGCGTGCGGCTCGACTGAAAACACTTAAGCGTGTAAAGCCCCAACAGCAGCCAGATCAGCCGAGCACAGGCGTGCCGCCGCAAGGCCTACTGTTATAACTATTCTGCGGCAAAGAATCTCCGGGACGACAACACTGCCCCGCAAACAGTTGTTTGCTAGGTCCTTAGGCGGGGGCTTATGAGCGGAACATAAGAAAACGCCCCAAGTCAGCGACCTAGGGCATTTAAAATAGCAATCAAAAATGCAGCGATGCACTACATATGAATTGTACGCTTATGAACCGCAAGCGCCGCTTCTTTCATCGCTTCAGTCTCCGTTGGATGCGCGTGGCATGTCAGGGCGATATCTTCCGCTGATGCGCCAAATTCCATTGCGGTTGCCGCTTGGGCAATCATATTGCCTGCATCCGCGCCGATGATATGCACACCGAGAATGCGGTCGGTTTCTTTGTCTGCAATAATTTTTACAAAACCTTCTGTAGCCTGATTGGCCTTCGAACGGCTGTTTGCCGTGAAGGGGAACTTACCAACGTTATACGCCACGCCTTCGGCTTTCAAATCTTCTTCCGACTTACCGACAGTTGCCACTTCTGGCGCCGTATAAACAACACCCGGAATAACCGCGTGGTTCACACTACCGTTCAGGCCAGCGATATTCTCAGCGCAAGCAACGCCCTCGTCTTCAGCTTTGTGCGCCAGCATTGGTCCTTCRACCACATCKCCAATCGCCCAGACACCTGCAACATTGGTTGCGAAATCAGCACCAATTTTAATGCGGGACCGCTCATCCATCTCAACGCCGATGGTCTCAAGCCCAAGCCCGCCCGTATAGGGACGGCGTCCAACGGCCACCAGCACAACATCAGCCTCAATCGTGGTGCTGTCACCGCCYTTAACAGGCTCGAACGTCACCACGGCAGATTTTCCTGTATTTTCGACAGAGGTCACTTTGTTGGAAAGCTTCAGGGTCATGCCCTGTTTCTTCATCATGCGACCAAAGGTCTTGCGCACTTCCATATCCATGCCCGGCAGGACCTGATCCATAAATTCTACTACGGTGATGTCAGCGCCCAAGCGGCCCCAAACAGAGCCCAGCTCTAGTCCGATCACGCCGCCGCCAATAACAACCATGCTTTTAGGAGCTGGGTTCAGATCAAGCGCTCCAGTTGAGGACACGACGATTTTTTCGTCAATCTCAACACCCGGTAAGGTCGCGACATCGCTGCCTGTGGCAATGATAGTGTTCTTGGCCTTCACTGTGCGGCTACCGCCGTCATTCAGCGCAACTTCGATCGTATCTTTGCCGGTGAACTTGCCCGCGCCTCTGATCCATTCGATCTTGTTCTTTTTGAACAAAAACTCGATGCCGCCCGTTAAGCTTTTTACGGTTTCGTCCTTTGACGCCAACATTTTTTCAATATCAAAACTGAGGCCTTTAACCGACAAACCAAATTTTTCAAAATCGTGCCCAGCTTCGTGGTACAGGTGCGATGCATGCAGCAGTGCCTTTGACGGCATACAGCCCACGTTCAAACACGTGCCGCCAAGCGTCTCGCGCTTCTCAATGCAGGCCACATTTAAGCCCAGCTGCGCGGCCCTAATGGCAGCCACATAGCCGCCAGGCCCAGATCCAATTACAACAACATCAAAAGCGTCAGACATGTCTCAGTCCCTTGTATTTCGTTTATTCTTAGACGCGGGAATTGCCCCGCAAAGAAAAGGCCCAACTAACTTTGTCAGTTCGGCCTTTTGTTAAAYTACATATCCAGCAGCAGGCGTGTCGGATCTTCAAGCGCTTCTTTAACCCGCACCAGGAAGGTCACAGCTTCGCGGCCATCCACTATCCGGTGGTCATAAGAAAGTGCCAGATACATCATCGGGCGGATTACAATTTCACCGCCAACAACAACCGGACGTTCCTGAATTTTGTGCATGCCGAGAATWCCTGACTGCGGYGCGTTCAAAATCGGGCTTGAAAGCAACGAGCCAAAAATACCGCCGTTTGAAATGGTGAAGGTACCGCCCTTCATGTCAGCAACAGTCAATTTGCCGTCCCGTGCCTTGCGGCCGTACCCAGCGATTGCCAGCTCCGTTTCCGCGAAGGTCATGTCCTGTGCTTCCCGAATAACAGGAACAACAAGACCGTTTGGTGCAGAGACAGCCACACTGATATTGGCGTAATTGCGGTAAACAATCTCTTCGCCTTCAATCTGCGCATTCACTGCSGGCACTTCGCGMAGGGCRAGGCAACAGGCYTGTGTGAAAAAGCTCATAAAGCCGAGCTTGATATTATGCTTCTTTGCGAACAGATCTTTGTAATTGTTACGCGCGGCCATAATCGCCGACATGTCAACTTCATTATACGTCGTCAGCATCGCCGCCGTGTTCTGAGCATCCTTCAGGCGGGCAGCTAAGGTTTTGCGCAGACGGGTCATTTTTACACGCTCTTCGCGCGGGCCTGCGGGTGCCGCCGCTGCAGCTGCGGCTGGCG
>JAESRJ010000337.1 GCA_016764715.1 Kordiimonadaceae bacterium
TAAGCATATCAAACATAGTGATCGTGCCACCAAGTGTGTAGGTGTAATCAACGCCAGCGATGGAGTGATCAACATACCGCATTTTCGGGTTGAAAGTAATTTCGTTGATGAACGGAACATCACCTTCTTTCAAGATCGGTATGAACAGCTCCATACCGATCTCGTCTGTACTGAACGAACCGCCAGAAGGAAGAGTTGGGCTGTTTTGGCCAAGCTCAAGCTGGTTCAATCCGTCTGGAGAGAAAACAGCCGTTTCTTTACGGTTCAAGTATGAAACCGCGAAAGATACTGCGCCGCCAGGAAGTTCGAAGATGTCACCACCAAGGTTAGTCTGGTAGATGCGCTGCTGGGTGTTAGAGCTTGTGATCTCAAGAAGAGATACAAAGTCACTAGCTTCAGGCAGGAAGCGATTGCCGAACAAGTTCAAAGGCACACAACCATCCAAGAATGGACGTGCATTGATGCGTAGGTTTGCACCGCCTGGGAACGTTACGTCTGGAAGATCGTTACCGAGTGCGCGCTGAAGAGTAGCATTACAAATGATATCGCCAACCTGGACACGTTGCTCAACAAGCGCGTCGGCAACACTTAGCAAACGACCGGCACGGATAACGAACTCGCCGTCAAGGTTAGCTGCAACACCGTTGTCGATGTCTTCCTGAGTTACACGAACGGCATCAAGAGCATTGAAGAGGCGCTCTGTGATAACTGTTGTACTTCGTTGTTCAAGGTCAGACTGACCGAAGTTTGCAGAAACTTCCCAATAGAAGTTGCGATCAGCAAATTCAAATTCACCTTTTAAGCCGCCAACGACGCGCCAAGTAAAGCTTTCGTTTGTATTCAAACCACCATTAACAATATTACCAAGAAAGCGACCAGTGAAGAACGTGTCGTCTGAAGTAAGGCCAAGATCGTTAACAAGAACGCCGCGAGCCTGGTTTGTCAGGAACGGGTTGTCGATAGTGAAACCAACTGAATCCTGGTCACCACCAAAGAAACCGTTCAAGAGGTCATCCTGCTGAAGGCSYTCAAYAGCTTCSGCATTCTGGAAYTSRAAYTCGAAGAAAGCAGTTACGCTGTCGTTGATATCATAGTGACCAAGGCCACCGATATTGATCCGYTCMGCWGGTGTAAGGATCTGACGAACGTTRTCAAACAGATCAGAACCACTACCRCCGTYWGCAAAGAAGATRYTGCCRCTTGKWAGRGSCKMRCCAACTGCGAATGGGAYGATATTACCRKCMRCRTCAAATTCGTAGAAAGTGTCTGGYGTGTTTGGATCGTTATCTTCGTCAAAACCRCCRAGGCCRAGAAYGGCTGGGGCAAARASKGAGATAGACTGTACAGAACCGAAGTCYGMTACGGCCTGTGTGATSAAACCACGACCTGTGCGATCASCGTTAARAACGCGTGTTTCGCCKSCRCYWGARCGGCTAGTGWRYGGGTTGTTCTGYGTGTARAACGGACGGTCACCAGTAAGAAGCKRATCTTGTGAGTTATACTCAAAAGAAATYGCTACGTTRCCGCGGCCYTCAGCAAAGTTACCACCAAACACTGTTTGGATCTGGTAGYTGTCGSCGTCGCCTTTATCAGTAACGCCGTAKSRGCCAGAAACYTCAAARCCTTCRAAGTCGTCTYTAAGAATTACGTTAATAACACCCGCAATACCGTCAGAACCGTACGTAGGAGCACCGCCAATAAGCAGTGTTTCMACGCGCTCAACGAGAGCGATCGGAATAACGTTAAAGTCGATCTGAAGACCCGCTTGAATACCACTACCGCCTGGTACAGGAGGGTTGTTGGTAATGAAACGACGACCGTTGACMACAGTAAGTGTACGACCAGAACCGAGACCGAACAGGCTCAGAACGTTCTGGCCAATACTAAAAGCGTTTTGCGCGCCCTGCGGTGTGGCCGCTGGTGCACCAAACTCTGGTGACTCGTTTAAAAGGTCTGCAATGTTAGTGAAGTTACGGTCTGTTAGTGCTTGACGATCAAGCGAAACAATTGGTTCTGCAGATGTATAGCTATCACGGCGAATAAGGGAACCGGTAACAACCACCTCTTCCACTTCAATTTCATCGTCATCGTCCGCGTCATCATCTTGCGCGTAGGCAGGGTTAATACCTACGATACCGAGCGCGCTTACCAGAGCAACTGCTGTGCCTAGCCTTAGCTTACGCTTAAACTCATCAGTGTGAGCCATTGTCTTCCTCCCAAGAAAGATTAGAGAAACCACCCAAGGTTTTTTGCGTTTTCACTGGAAGTTCACTGTGACGCGAAAACTGTTTGGCTTGCCTGGTGCAGGGCCAAAAATCGTCTGTGTGATGTGTTATTCCTGTGAAACGCACTTTTCCTCTAATTAGTTAGTTTCGATAAAACGATCGCGCCGTACCAGGGCCTTCGACCGTCACTCATTCTCCACCCAAACCGGTGGACAATTCCCACAAGCAACCCGCCTGCGAAAACAGGTATCCGCGCCTTAAAGCCGCGAATTTCGTACAAAAAGCGGCCCAACGTGGATCCGCTTTCGAATTCTCATTTATGTGCTATGTTCCCAACGTCTTACTCCATAGTTGGTTATGACACTCGTAGTTCGGACTGGTACCAGCAGTCCGAGCTACACCTACAAAATTCAAACTCTCGAAGCCTTCATCTCTTCACTCAATTCTTGCCGCGCATTAACTGTATTGCAGCGGCCAGATTAGGTTTTTCTATCCCAAACCTAGACGGGCAGTTCTCCGCCAAGCTGCGCCCTAAAATCTTTTGACAAGACACTCTGCGAAGGCAGGCCGGACTCGGTATTGATGGGAGCCAATACGGAGTCCGGCAAGCCTTGCCACGTCACAGCTCTGAATTTATTGAAAGGTTAGCTCCCTTTTTAATCAACACTCCCCAGAAACCAAAATTAACCCAAACCAGCCTTAAAATGACGCGTTCATTCTTTGCTCCCACAGATGAACGCCATGTCTCAAACGTAAGAAATTTCTCGGCGAAATACCCTAAGCGAGCGCAATGAAGTTGGGCATATCCCTATCACCTTCAACACCACTACTAGGGCGCTCATTGATCGGATACGGGTTTTCATTGTTGTTCTTTCTGCTTATATCTATTTCACAAATAAATGGCTCAAATTCGGAATCCAATAGTAGGCGGTTACGGAGTTTCAATTGATGATGTTTGTTCTTAGGTAAGGTCCCTTTTTAACAATCTAATTATAGATAACTTTCAATGCCATTTGAGTGATACTGCCGTAAATCAAAGTTTCCAGAGAATTCTGAATAGGGCGAACGTAACCATAACTTAAAACGACAAAATCATAAGTCCGGACCTATATCCCACGCGTTTTACCTCTAATGCTACGATTTGGCCCTGAGTTTACGTGATGTTTCAAAGCAGAAGGTCTGCGAGGTATTTGGTAGCGCTGCACCCATTTAGAGCATACGTGCGGGCCGGTGCTGCTGCCGGAACGACTTGCCGACAGCCCATAAGGCGTAATAGCGCAATCACCGCCCGGAGCAGCGGGTTCGCGAGGAAGAGAAAGGTAAAAAGACAAGTTTAGGCGTTGCTCTGAGTGCTATGGGGATTGAGACTAACGCAACCATTTTGTTGCCTCTTTGAGGCGTCGTTGATTAAATTTGGCTGTGCTCCTCGCGGCACTCTATAAAGCTGGAAGGAGTTAGTTCATACTTAAGGCCAAAAACTACTTTGGGATAACTGTCGCTCCCGTTTTCAAGTGATAGGACTATTTCGCAGACCCCCAACGCTCAATTGAGCCTGTTTAGTTATTACGCCAAGAATAAAACCTTCAAGGATTGATAACAGTATTGGCTCGGAAGTGCCTTTGTCCTGAGCTGCTGTTATACTCATTGTAACGTTGATTAAAATACCGTAAATGGCGTCAATCAACAGTGGCTGAACATGCGGTTCTAAGAGCTAAATCGCCTGCAGGCGCTCTATGCTTTGTGTTAATGTTTGTCACCTAGAGATAGCCCGTCGGTATGGCGCAGCAATCAAAAATGTCACGGTTGGCCAGATGTTCTGTGACGTCACGCCGCATGTGCTCTGGCAGCGGTTTACACACCGGCTTCTTTTCTCTTTAGCCATCAGTGATGGTCTTATCAACCTCAAGCTGTCGCCGAAGGATAGCCGCTTGCTCGGTGATCAGGTCTTTAAGGGTGAGCTCCATCTGATCAACGATACTTTCCATGGCTTCAGACGAAGAGCCAAACTTCGCCCCGCGCAGGCCTGCAATCTGTAGCCAGCCGTAGCCGTAGCCGTAGCCGTAGCCGTAGCCGTAGCCGTAGCTTCTCAATAACATAGTGTTGTTCAAGCACTTTAGCTTTAAAGTCAGAGATGGTTTTAGGCATGGAGAAGGGTGCTGTAACCGTCGCCATTTTATAGCCGAACTCGCACCAATATCAATATACAGTGTCAAATAACGTCAATAAAATAAAATACTTGATGGCAATAAGAGACAGGGAGGAATCAGCCCGTTGTCAGCTGCTTGCAGGTCTTCTTCTGTATATGGCAATCGAAGCCTCCGTGCGGCACCAACCCATCAGTATCAAAGAGAAAAATGAGAGCATCGAAAGCCATACCTGCCGATACATGCCTCCTAGCTTCACAAGAACCAAACTTACGATTGCTATTGTAACGAAATTATAATGTTCGGTTATTGTGGACCTCGAATGACGAAAGAAACTTCTGCGCTTGATATACTTTTCGAAACTTCCAAGGAAGATCCTGTTAATCCAAAAGCCAAGGCAATCGCAGGAGTTTGCGGTGAGGACGAAAGTAGGCGCTTCAAGTATGATTTTAGCACTGAGAGGGAGCTATTAGCCGCTCTCGATATTCAGTCGGAATTATACGAAAGTACATATCGCGGCAAAAAACAAGAGTTTCTATTTCGAGGGTAGCTGGATGCAAAGTGGCCACCGATACCATCTGTTTACCGTCGACCTGACGGCGAATATATCTCTTCCAACAGAGTGCTGCACGCAAACAACATTGAAGCGCATTTTCCGATAAATGACGAGCGCAATGGCATCTTGACGCTCGACAAATATCTTTGTGACGCCGATAAAAACGAAAAACTGGAGAAAGTCATTGCCTAAATAACAGGGAAGCCGGTGTTATTCACGCTTACGCATTATGACATAGCACCAATACATTCTAAGCTAGATCAGATAGAGCTATTTTGGACAACAATGATGCCCAACTTGGAAGGGGCAGTAAAAAAAGCTAAGCGAAACAATTAGGGTTTCTCGGCCCTTTGATTGCAGGTTTCCCGATAAAAAATACACTCTTTTTTCGACACAATTTGAACGCGGACGCCTACTCGGCATATAAAAAATAATTTTGTCCCATAGTAAAGCTATACATGGTCAAAAAAAACAAATATTAGGCTATATTTAGTTTTTATTTCTATAAATTTTACATTTTCTAGAAAGTGGTGCCCCCGGTCGGAATCATAAATCGTTATTTTTCAACAATTTAGATTATATTCGGTGCAAATTTAGAGCAGATAATCCCAAATTTTCGT
>JAESRJ010000112.1 GCA_016764715.1 Kordiimonadaceae bacterium
GGCGTACGGATGCCAAATCCGACAGCCACAGGTAAATCTGTTGATGCTTTAATTCTGCCGACGGCCTCAGCGATTTCGCTTGCCGCGGCTGATTTACTGCCAGTGGTACCTGCAACAGCTACATAATAAACGAAGCCGCTAGCGCCGTCCAAAACCGTAGGCAGGCGCGCGCCGTCCGATGTGGGCGTGGCGAGCCGAATAACATCTATGTTTTGCGCCGCAGCAGGGATACGCAGCTCTGCGTCTTCTTCCGGCGGTAGGTCAACGATGATTAGGCCGTCAACACCAGCGTCATATGCATCCGCGCAAAATTTGTCGATACCGTAACGGTAAATGGGGTTGAAATAGCCCATCAGAACGATCGGTGTGCTGTCATTTTCTTTGCGGAAATCGCGGACCATCTGCAGGGTTTGCTTCATTGACGCTCCAGCCTTTAGGGCGCGCTGTGCAGCTTTGTCAATCGCCGGGCCGTCTGCTGCCGGGTCAGAAAATGGCATGCCGAGCYCAATAATGCTGACGCCCGCTGCGGGCATTCCGTGCAGGATCTCGGTTGATACCTTTAAATTTGGATCGCCCGCCTGAATATAGGTKACRAARGCGGCTTCAYCTTTGGCTTTAAGCGCTTTAAAGCATGGCTGTAAACGTGRCATACTGTAGCCYCTAAACTTCTGCGCCGAGYGCACTGGCGACGGTGAAAATATCTTTGTCGCCCCGRCCCGATAGRTTGACGACCATCAAATGRTCCTTCGGCAGTGTYGGTGCCAGTTTTGTTACATAAGCAAGCGCATGGCTGCTTTCAAGCGCCGGGATGATGCCTTCTTTAAGTGTGCAGAGCTGAAAAGCTTCAAGCGCCTCRTCRTCWGTGGCMGACACATAGGTRACGCGMCCKGTYTCRTGCARCCATACATGCTCTGGCCCAATGCCGGGGTAATCAAGGCCCGCGGATATKGAATGGGCTTCCTGTATCTGGCCGTCATCATCCTGCAGCAAATARGTGCGGTTGCCGTGGAGAATGCCAGGGCTGCCRCCTGCTATTGAWGCAGCGTTTTTGTCTGTATCRACACCGTGGCCYGATGCTTCAACGCAGTATGCGGCGATGTCTGTGTCGTCCAGGAACGGGTGGATAAGTCCAAGCGCGTTCGAGCCGCCGCCAATGCAGGCAACCAAGCTATCAGGTAAGCGGCCTTCAGCTTCCAATATTTGCTCGCGTACTTCGCGGNCAATCACACACTGAAAATCGCGGACCATCATCGGGTAGGGATGCGGGCCAGCTGCAGTACCTATAATATAGAAAGTATCGTGCACGTTTGTTACCCAGTCACGCAGGGCATCRTTCATGGCGTCTTTAAGCGTGGCGGAACCAGAGGTRACRGGCTTCACTTCMGCGCCSAGCARGCGCATGCGRAATACGTTCGGCTTTTGCCGTTCCATATCCACTGTGCCCATGAAAATTGTGCATTTAAGGCCAAAGCGGGCTGCGACGGTGGCTGTTGCAACGCCGTGTTGGCCTSCGCCAGTTTCTGCGATGATACGGGTTTTCCCCATGCGCAGCGCAAGCAGTACTTGGCCGACCGCGTGGTTAATCTTGTGGGCACCTGTRTGGTTCAGYTCTTCGCGYTTYAGGTATATTTTTGCGCCGCCYAAATGCTCRGTCAGRCGTTCAGCGTAATAAAGYGGGCTTGGCCGACCGATATAGGTGCGGTTCAACTCGTCCAACTGTGCCAGGTAGGCGGGGTCTTTGATGGCTTCTTGGTAGGCTTTGCCGACTGCGTGGAGCGCAGGCATCAGGGTTTCAGACACATACTGCCCGCCGTAAATGCCAAATTTGCCTTTTTCATCAGGCCCGGTGCGGTAGCTGTTGCGCGCCATAATACTGCGTACCTATTCTCAAGCGCCGTCTGTAGCCGGCGAACCAGTGATATTTGAGGTCTACTTAACTGCTTTTGCGGCGCTAAGAAAGGCTTTGATGCGTTCAGGCGATTTTTTTCCGGGGGCGCTTTCAACACCAGAGGAAATATCGACGGCTGTAGCGTCACTAGCGGCAATCGCCTCCGCTACATTTTCAGCCGTTAGGCCGCCAGCAAGTATCCACCGATAAGGCAAGTTCTTGCCTTTAAGAATGTGCCACGGCAAGGCAACAGCATTGCCGCCCGGCAACACCGCGTCCTTGGGGGGCTTGGCATCAAACAGTATACGGTCAACATGCGGCAGGAAGGCATCAGCTTTGGCGAGATCGTCTTCACCGCCGATTGAAATTGCTTTGATAATTTTGACGCCCAGCATTTCCTTAAGGCGCGCAGCATCTTCAGGCGTCTCGTTGCCGTGCAGCTGCACTGCGTCGAGCGACAGCGCTTCAACGGCGCTTTTTAAGAGTGGGTCTGGCGCATTGACGAATACGCCAACACGCTTGGGGCCTCCGGGAAGCTCTTTTCCGAGGGCTTCCGCCGCCTCAAGAGTAAGGTTGCGCGGAGACTTTTCGAAAAACACAAACCCGAGCCAACGTGCACCGTGCTCTGCTGCAAGGTGCGCATAGTCGGCTTCAGTAATGCCACATATCTTGACATCAACTGCCATAAGAGACTTTGCCTTTAGTAGCTGCGGTAAGCCTCGCGGTGTAGACGCCGATAATACCGACGACCTCTGCCACTCCAGCGGCTAATGCGCTTGCCTTCACCGTCGCGAATTCTGCCAAACACTGTCATGACAATGTCGACCATCCAACCGATGCCTGCAAGCCCACCTGTAAACAGGAACAACAAGCCAATCAAAGGGCGTCCGCCATAAAAGCGGTGAATGCCGAATATACCAAAGATCGGGAATAGAAGCAGCAAGGCGATGAACCGGCTTTTGTCAGAAGCTTCTTCCTCAACATACTCTTCCCGCGGGTTATACGGGTGATGCCCGCGCGTTCTTGTGCGCTCGCGAGCCCGTTCTTTCGTGCTTTTCGCATAATCCGGGCGGCCTTTAGGCTCCGCCGGTGCTGCAGGCGCAACCGATGCGGCAAGGTCAGGAATTTCGGCTGCGGCYTGCGYGGTGATCTTGGCAGCAAAKGACTTATGCATTGCGTCCAGGTCGTCGCCGATGGCGTTAAAATGTYTGGTCCAAATCRAGGCGCCGCTATAATCCAGCAGYTCAGCAGTCACGCGTACTTTGTCGCCCCTGCTGCGCACATTGATCGAAATAACATAATCAACCCCGAAGCGGCGCGCGATACGCGGCGCATCAGCTCCTTGAACGACAAGGCTGCTAACGGCTTCTAGGTCGGTGGTTGAAACGCCAAGTTGCTGTAGGTTAGAAGTAACCTCCAGCGCTAATTTTTCACCGAAACCGTCTTTCGACGCTGGTGTTTCTGTGGGCGGCAAAACGGCAATTGCAGTTTCTACCCCAAATATTGTTCCCGGTTCTGGTCGTGTGTTTTGCATGGACTGTCCTCGTGCGCGTGTTATTTTTATTCTACTTGCTTGTGCAGTAGTGTTTTTTATTGCTTGAACAAAAATAGCCTGATTGGATCAGGTTGGCCCATACGTTCGCCCAAGGTAGCTGTATACGGTCAGAAGTAACTTCCCCTTCCATATATAGGGTAGCTATAACGCCTTTACCAGTGGCGAACAAGGRAACGGCACGCTGTGTCRCCAATTAGGTATSGGAGAACCGAGCTAGGACAGGGCTTTCGCCTTTTTCCGGCGTCGTTTTTTCTTTGATTTTTCAGGCTTTGGCAATTGCTTTAGCGGATCGTGCCGCCAAATGCGTACTGGCCTGCCTTTACCGTCTGCAAACATACCGAGTACGATCAGCAATATGTCGATCAACCATCCAAACACCATTAGGCCCACCGTAAATGTGTAAAGGAAACCGGTGAAGGGCCTGCCCACATAATAACGGTGAAATCCAAGAATGCCGAAGGGCGGAAAGCAGAGAAACAAAGCAACCAGCCGACTTTTTGGTGAACTGATAGCAATCAGAGCTTCTGAGCGCGAAGTATAAGCACGGCCAGTATCGGGGTTTCGCAAGGCTGTGCCCGGCTGCAGTAAGCCCGCGATCGCGGCACTTACGTTGCTGGCGACCGAGCCTTGTATGGACATCAAATCGTCGCCCACCGCGTCAAATCTGTCGGACCAGAGAATTGCGCCGGAAGGGTCGATCAATTGGGCGGTCACTCGTATTTTATCGTCCTGGCGTCTGATGCTAGTAGAAAGTACATGCTTTACACCAAAATCACGGGCGATTTTCGCTGTGTCAGCCCCGCCCCTWACGTGGCGGGCCACCGTATCAATATCGGGCGTGGCAAAAGACGCTTGCTGGAGATCTGCAATCAGATCGTCGGCAAGGCCCGCAGCAAAATGATCGTCTACAGATCCGCGTTCTTTGGGCGGCAGGACTGCAATAGGTATTTTATCACCGTACTCAGGCACTTCAATTGGCGCATCTACTACAGCGACGGCGGTGCTCCCTGCTGCGCTTGTCGGTAAGGTAACAGCAATACCTTGCGCAATGGGCAGAATGGGGTCGCCGCGAAGACGCTGCAGAACAAGCTTTCCGTTCGTGAGCATCATGGTTATCATTGCAAAAAGAAAGCCGACGGTACCCAGTACGTCACCGTTTTCTCGTGCCCATGTTACTGCTTCTTCGAACATTTTTTCATTCCTTAGCTAAGGAATGAATAGCGCTTTTGGCCCAGCATTCGCAAGAGGCTTGTTTCTGGCGCTTTAAGCTCGGGGTGCTGGCATTCAGTCGCTGCTTTCCAAGAGCTCAGCAAACTCAACGTTTTCGCGGGTTAGGGCCGCGCTGGCTGCTTTCATCAGGTCTTCACCAAGCAGCTGACCGCTGTTCCATGTGGCAACATAATCAAGGCCGTCGCGGATGCTGTGATCTCGGGAATGATTGAGAACAGCTTTGGTGCCTGCCATCGCAAGCGGACTTTTGCTGGCGATTTCCTGTGCCATTGCTTTTGCCGCCGCAAGGGCCGCCGCTTTGTCTTCAGCGACAGAATTTACGAAACCATATTTGCTGGCTTCTTCTGCTAGGAATTTACGGCCTGTCATGGCCAATTCGCGCAGGATGCCTTGCGGCAACAGGTAGGGTGCGCGTTGCAGGGTGCCAACGTCTGCGACAATGGCCACATTAATCTCTTGGATGGCAAACCAAGCATCAGCGGAGGCAAAGCGCATATCGCAGGCAGAAATCAGGTCAATGCCAGCGCCAAGGCAGGCCCCGTGGATCGCCGCAATAACTGGGGCGCGGCAGTCTTCCAGCGCAGTGAAACAGTCCTGCAGGTGGAGGATATGCTTGCGCAGTTTTTCGCGTACGCGCGCCGGGTCACCCGTTTTTTCGCCGAGCACTGCGCCGCTTTCCTTTAGGTCCAGCCCGGCAGTGAAATGTTTGCCGTTTGCGGAAAGAATGATGGCGCGCACGCCGTCTTTATCGCCTAGCCAGCGAAAGGCGCTGCCGATCTCAGCAAACATAGTGCCGTTCATGGCGTTTAATCTGTCTGGCCGGTTCAGG
>JAESRJ010000338.1 GCA_016764715.1 Kordiimonadaceae bacterium
CCAAAAACGCCAAGCGCTCTTCGGTTTTCAAAGTCGGCGTTAAAGCGTCAACCCGCCCACTTTTTGCCATTGCAAGGACCCTGCTCCATGCAGGAGCTTGAATGAACTTAACACCCAACCCGCATTCTTTAGCCATTTGGGTCGTTGCATCAATAGCAATTCCAATCGGCTTGGCGGGATCTGACTTCAGATCTACATAAGGCGGAATATGAATAACTCCCACCGTCAAAACATCATCTTCGGACGTCATAGCGCCAGGGTACGCTGCTGCAAGACAGGTAAAGGCTAGAAAAACAACGATCACTTTGTTGATATGCAAAACCACTCCAACTAACCCCTGCTGCGTAAGCGCATTTAGTAGCGCAGCTAAAACTGACTAATCTATCTTAAACCTTGTGCCGCTAACAAACACTTAAAATGGCATTCGGCTCGTAAAGCGTGCCGCTAAACGACAAAGAATATTTCACCACAGGGGTTTTTTGTGGAATAAAATGTGTCTACAGTCCGTTCTCAGAAAAACAACAGCAGAACCTATCCGGCAATTCCCCGCTCTGGAAATAGAATAAACGGCCCAAAACGGCCAGTTTCGACAGAGACTCCCGCTTTCACCAAAGTGGTACTCCATGGGCAATGACGGATTAACGGTTAACAGGAATACAGAAGATCAATGTTTACATACTCGTTCGGCCAGCAAACCCTCGAAGAGCAGCTTGAAAAACTCGGTATCACTGAGGCCTATAAAAGCAACCTTGATACAGCAACTGCTTATGCAGAAAGYTTGATCGGCGACGGCCTACCCCCCTTTGCCTGTCAGTCGGCAGACGGCGCGGATWTGCCTGCTCTTACTGCGGCAGCGGACCGTATTGCAACGAATTTTAAGGACCTGATCGTACTCGGCACGGGCGGTTCCAGCCTGGGGGCTCAGGCCGCCATCGCGATCGCCCGTTACAGAAACGGCCGCGGCGTAACCTTGCATATGCCCGACAGCCTYGAYCCRTTYGAGATGGATATGCTGTTCAGCTCGATCCGGCCTGAGGAATGCCACGTGGTTGCCATTTCCAAATCTGGCACCACGGGCGAAACCTTGGCCCAACTGCTGCTGTGCCGGGATTGGATTGAACGCAGCGCTACTGTGAAGCCAGTTCACGAGCATTTCACCTTCATTACAGAGCCCGGCGAGCGCACGCTTCGTGGTTATGGGGAATTGCTGGGCAGCGATATATTAGACCACCCGACAGATGTTGGCGGCCGTTTCAGTGTTTTAACCAATGTGGGCATGTTGCCCGTTGCTGTAGCAGGCTTGTCGGTTGAGAAATTCCGCCGCGGAGCCGAGGATGTTTGCAGTGACTTCCGCGCGAACTCTCGCACGGCTTCAGCCGTAGTCGGCGCCGCGATGATGCATACTCTGAATACAGAACGTRACATCACGCAAACAGTTATCATGCCGTACATCGACAGCCTGCGCGCTTTCACCCGCTGGCACGGCCAATTATGGGCGGAAAGCGTTGGCAAGGACGGCATTGGCACCACGCCCATTCGCGCCGTTGGCCCAGTGGACCAGCACAGCCAGCTACAGCTTTTCCTTGATGGCCCGAACGATAAATTTTTCACCATCATCACCGTGCCCGGTTTTGATAAGGGCCCGCGCATAGATGCCCGTGCTGCCAAGAAATACGGACTTGATTATATGGCTGGGCGCACAATCGGCGATATTGTCAGCTGCCAAACCCGCGCCACGCAAGATACCCTGCGCGCCAAAGGCAGAACAGTGCGCGAAATTACCATTGATGCGCTTTCGGAAGAAAACATCGGTGGGCTCTTTGTATCTTACATGTTGGAAACGGCGATTACAGCGCACCTAATGGGCGTTGACGCCTACGACCAACCCGCTGTAGAAGAGGGCAAGATACTCACAAGAAAATACCTAGCTGAGATAACAGGTTAAGAGATCCTTCTTTCCGCACGCTGCGCACGGGGTGCACAGTACAGAAAGAAATTGATATCAAAGGGGGCAGCACTGCATGACTAAACCGATTAAGAAAATTGTATTCCCTGTCGCCGGACTTGGCACACGCTTTTTGCCAGCGACAAAAGCCATCCCCAAGGAAATGCTACCGGTTTTGGATAAGCCCCTTATCCAGTACGCAGTTGAAGAAGCCCTGGAAGCAGGCATTGACCAAATAATGCTGGTTACTGGCCGTAACAAGCAGGTGATGGAAGATCATTTCGACCACGCCTACGAGCTGGAGAAAATCCTGCAGGAAAAAGGCAAAGCAGAAGCCCTTGAAATTTCGCGTTCCATGCTTCTGCCAGAAGGCAGTATCAGTTATGTGCGACAAATGCGGCCTCGAGGCCTTGGGCACGCCATTTGGTGCGCGCGCCATTTTGTCAACGGAGACCCTTTTGCTGTCTCATTGCCGGACGATCTTATAAAAGGCAAGCCCGGCGCATTGAAGCAGATGATTGAAGCCTACAACGAAGTTGGCGGCAATTTTGTAGCTACCATGGACGTAGCCCGCGAAGATACCAGCAAATACGGCGTTATTACGCCGGGTGCACGAAACGGCAATATGATCGAAGTTAAAGGCTTAGTCGAAAAGCCCCACCCTGAAGACGCACCTTCAACGGAAGCCGTTGTTGGCCGCTATATACTTCAGCCGGAGGTGATGGACCATTTGGCCGCCAAAGAAATCGGCGCAGGCGGCGAGATCCAGCTTACGGACGCCATGGCCAAACTAATCGGCAAGCAGCCTTTCCACGCGCTTAACTTCGAAGGCACTCGATTTGACTGCGGCAGCAAAYTAGGCTGGTTAACCGCCAATATWGCCATGGCAATGGAAGACCCATCGCTGGCGGCGCGGCTTAAAAAAGCACTAAGCTAGCTTTCGCCCATGCGGATCGGCCGGGAATGCCGGGAAAATGCCCGTAATTAAGTCGCTTGCCGTTCTGCATGAAAAGCGTCTGCRCGACGCTGTAATTCTGCGTCGCTGACATCCTCGACGTGGCTGGCGATGAACCACATATTACCAGACGGATCRATTACTCCGCCGTGGCGGTCACCGTAGAACATATCTTCAATTGGCATCATCTCAGTGCCGCCTGCTTTCAGCGCTTGTGCGTGCACGGCGTCAGCATTTTCGAAATATAAGTACAGCATCATTGGCTGCGCCGTCATGCCGTCGCGGGCTTCAGCCACCATAATCATCGAYGTACCGACACGRATCTCMGCATTGCCAATAGTGGTGTTGCCGTCAGCACCCATTGGCCCGTTTGTAACCCGCAACACTTTCGCCCCGAACGCCTCTTTTAAAAACGCGACAACAGCATCTGCATTATTGACAATCAGATACGGCGTAACCGTATGATACCCTGAAGGAATGGCTTTTACTGGCACAATTTTATCTCCAGTTATTTATCATTTTCGCGGTTGAAATCGTCCTCAAATCGCACAATATCGTCTTCACCCAAGTAGCTGCCTGACTGCACTTCAATGAGCCGCAAGTTAATTTTTCCGGGGTTCTCTAGGCGGTGTGTGGCGCCGAGCGGCAAATAAACACTTTCATTTTCGCTCATGAGCATGGTTTCGTCGTTGCGTGTTACAATGGCTGAGCCCTCCACTATGATCCAGTGCTCAGCTCTATGATGATGCATTTGCAAGCTAAGACGTTTGCCAGGGTAAACCTGAATTTCCTTCACTTGGTACCGGTCACCGATATCTAGCGTACGGTAATTGCCCCACGGCCTATAAACAGTGGAATGAAAATCAGCTTCCGGGCGCTTGGCTGCTCTCAGTTGATCAACAATTTTTTTAACGTCTTGATCTTGGTCTTTCTTAGCGACCATCACTGCGTCGTCCGTGGCCACAATGATAAGACCTTCCACACCCACGGTGCTTACAAGTTTGTTGCCGCCGTGAATGAAACAATTCTTGGTGTCGACGGTCAGAACATCGCCTGAAGAAACATTCCCATCTGCGTCAGCTTCCTGCACATCTGCGAGGGCAGAGAAGCTACCAACATCCGACCAACCGAATTCAGACGGCAGCACAGCTGCTTTGTCAGTTTTTTCCATGATCGCATAATCGATGCTGTCAGCGGGAACAGCAGCAAATGCTTCTTCAGTCATGCGAAGGAAATTAAGGTCTGGTTCTGCAGATACGAGCGCCTTGCGGCACGCTTCTAGCATTGCACTCTGGTGCTTTTCGAACTCAGCCAAAATGGTATTGGCTGCAAACATAAACATGCCACTGTTCCACGTATAGCCCCCACTTTTGACGTAGGCTTCCGCAGTTGCCTCATCGGGCTTTTCTTTAAACGCTGTGATCAAACGAGCGCCTTTAGCGCCCTCAATCTCTTCACCGCCCGCGATATAGCCGTAGCCTGTTTCGGGCCTGCTGGCGTTCATGCCAAAGCAAACCAAATACCCCTGCTTCGCGGCGCAGGCGGCATCGCTTACCGCCTTATGGAAGCCAGGCGTATCAATGATGACATGATCGGACGGCAGGAACAGCAACAGCGCCTCTGGATCTTCTTCCGAAGCCCGCAGCGCCGCCACAGCAATGGCGGGCGCGGTATTCCTGCCCATTGGTTCAAGGATCACTGCGGATATCTCGACCCCTGCTTTTTCAGCCTGCTCATTAACCATAAAACGGTGATGTTCGTTTGCCACAACCAGCGGTGCGCCAAAGCCGTAGTTTTCGCCAACACGTTCCAGAGTTTGCGTGAACAGGCTTTTACTACCTAGTAGCGGCAGAAACTGTTTTGGAAATTTAGAGCGAGACAATGGCCACAGCCGCGATCCAGCACCACCAGATAAGATCACAGGATAGATAGTTTTTTTCATTATCTGCCTCAAAATTCGGAAACTAAAAATACGGAAATGTCACTAGGAACAAGACCCTAGCATAGGACCRCCATCAGGTGAACAATTGTTAGATAATCATTTGTAGCGAGGGTTAAACGTGTAATTTTTTCAGCTCAGCAGCACTAAGCCAACCGACGCGATTACTACCTACGCCGTCAGGCGACTGCAGCCTGAGGCTTAGATTATCCGCAACAATTGACGCAGCAATTGCACGCGCCTCACTGTTGCTACCCGAGCCCAKTACAATAGTTTTGGCATTGGCAGCGCGCACCGCGGCACTTAGCAAKACTATCTCTAAACGGAACGATTTGGACAGCGGCACGCTTTCTGGGAAAAACTCGCTGCAAAGAGCGTCATATAGGAAGGTTTCTTTGCCGCTCAGATCATTCCTTTTTTCTTCGCTACGGCACCGCATACCTTCCGCAATTAACCGGTCAGCATCTGCAAGCATTTGCAAATCCCGCACATGCGCCGCGTCTTGCCACAAGTAAATCAAACGCGCCAAAAGTACGCGACCAAAWGTGCRGTCACTGTCTTCAAGTGCGAGTGCGAGTGTGTGCTCTAGCGCAGCCCTATCTCGAGACTTTGCCACCTCACTTGGATGAAGTTGCAACTCTCCTTGCCGACTGAGTTTTAAAT
>JAESRJ010000113.1 GCA_016764715.1 Kordiimonadaceae bacterium
GCCGCCGCACATAACAGTAAGCTGGCCGTTCACCGCGCCCGCCTCTCCTCCCGAGACCGGCGCATCGATGAAGTCTAGTCCTTTGCCTACMGCCGCCRCACCRATTTSCCGCGCGCACTGAGCCGAGGCTGTCGTATGATCGATGAAAATAGCRCCCTCTTTCATCGAACTGAAAGCGCCTTCTTCACCAAGACAAATTTCAAACACATCCTTGTCGGCACCAACGCACGCGAATACGAAATCTGCATCAGCGGCCGCGCCTGCGGGCGTAGGGGCCACACACAATTCCGCGCCACTGCCACTGCTATACTCTTCCAGCCATTTTTCCGCTACTGAAGTTGTTCTATTAAAAACCGTCACTTGATGCCCAGCAGTCACCAAGTGACCYGCCATAGGRTACCCCATCACWCCAAGACCAATGAATGCCACTTGCGCCATAATAAACTCCCAAGCTTTTGCGGCGGGCCCACTATCACCCGCGCCTTATTTCTATGTTCCATAGTAGCGCTGCGGCTTGCTGTCCAGTAGCTTGAAGAGAAAATCACTTACTCGGTATTTCCCGGCCATTTTGACGGCACAAACCTATGCAACACGTTTCAAAAAAGTCGCCATTTACCAAACATTCACAAAGCGCTTGTACAAGTTAACATTGAACGGCTACTCTAATATGTAAGAGCGTATGTTTTCTAAGGACTTAGGAGCCACTATTGGCGAATGACGACAAAGTACGGCCGATAATAAAAAAGGTCATTAAAGTTTCAGGCGGCGGCCACCATGGCGGCGCCTGGAAAGTAGCCTACGCAGATTTCGCGACGGCAATGATGGCCTTTTTTATGTTGATGTGGCTGTTGAACGTTGCGCCGCCAGAAACATTAGCTGGCCTTGCGGATTATTTCTCCCCAACATCTGCAGATGTTCCCGGCAGTAGCGGCGTTAAAGAGATCAACCCTGCAGAATCCGATAAAACTGGCCAAAACCCCTCTGAAACGGTTCTCATTTCAAACCCTGGCCCACCACCGTCAGGGGCAGAAAATGACGGCGACAAAACATCCTCGAATTTAGAAAGCAAAAGTGCAGACGAAATGGCTCTCGAACTGCAGGAACGCATGCAAGAACTTGAGGACGAAGCTTTCGAAGAAATTCAGGAACAATTGCGGCTAGCAATACAACAATCACCCGCGTTGTCGGAAATTTCGGAACAATTAATCCTAGAGATCACCGAAGATGGGCTGCGCATTCAGCTGATTGATAAAGACCAGCGGGCTATGTTTCGGCCTGGATCGGCAGACCTTTATAATTATGCCCAAGCGATGATCCGCGAAGTTGGTCTATCTGTACAGGACTTACCGAACCGAGTGGCAATTGTTGGCCATACAGACGACGGCAACTTCCTTGCCCCGGACGGCAGCTCCAACTGGGATCTTAGTGCAAATCGTGCCAATTCAGCACGTAAAGTGCTAGGAAATTCCGGCGTAACAAATGACCGTATTTTTGAGGTCACCGGCAAAGCTGGAAACGATCCGCTATACCCTGACCAGCCCAACCGGACTGAAAATCGCAGGATCACTATTCTTATCATTCGGGAAAGCCCAGTTGTACCGCCCAGCTTCCGCGGCAACTAATTCTATACTAATTTGTCAGCTAAAATCATGTTGATTGTGCCTTGTAGATGCACCGTCGGCGCTGTAAAGTTGTTATAAGCCCTTGATTATACGAAGGACGCAGCAAAGGAATATCGCCAAGCAACATGGAATTCGTCGAACCAACACTTCAGATGTGGCTAACCTTTGCAATAGTTGTAGGGGCGATTTTCGCCTACGCGTATGATAAAATTCCGTTAGAAATTTCTAGTATTGCTACTGTTGCATTACTGCTTTTTGTTTTCGAGCTAGCGCCCCTTTACAGCGATGTGGGGGACAAAATAGTCACCACGTCCGACCTTCTGAGTGGGTTTGCCGACGAGGCTCTAATAACAATTATGGCTTTGCTGGTCGTTGGCCAGGGCCTGATCCAAACTGGGGCACTTAACGGGCCCGTGCGTCTWTTGGTCTCCCTTGGGAAAAGTTGGCCAAAGCTGGTAATTGTTGTTTGTTTGGTAATCGTAATGCTCATTTCCGGCATTATGAACAACACGCCGGTGGTGGTTATCTTCATTCCAATTTTGGCTGCTCTTGCTGATAAGCTCGGCAAGCGATCTGCAACTGTGATGATGCCCTTAAGYTTTGCGGCGATCCTTGGCGGAAACATGACGAAAATCGGTTCCAGTACCAACCTGCTTGCGATCAGTGCTTACGAGCAGGCAGGCGGGCCTGAGGTCCATTTCTTTGATTTCATTATCCCCGGGGCTGTTCTTGCTGCTGTTGGTTTGGTGTATGTGGCTTTAATCGCCCCCCGCATGCTTGCTGGCCGCGAAGGCATGGCATCAAAACTGGGTAGTAAAAGCGGAAAACAGTTCTTGTTCCAAATGGAACTAAGCCATGATAGCGCAATGGTCGGCCACACTGCCGTCGCAGGCATGTTCCCCGGTCTAAAAGAAGTGACCGTCCGCATGATCGAGCGGGGCGGCGAAAAATTACTCCCTCCTTACGACGACATTTCGTTGATGGAAGGCGATGTTGTTATGGTCGCGGCCACACGCAGCGTGATGACGGAGCTCCTCAACGCGTCGCCTGAAATCGTATCCAGCGCTGAAGGCGACGAAGAAGCAACCGACGAAAGCGGCGGCCAGCGGCAAGTAATTGCAGAAGCCGTGATTGCTCCCGCTTCGCGCATGGATGGCCGCACCCTATCACAAACCGGGTTTCGGGCGGAGACAGCCTGTACTGTGCTCGGTGTCCAGCGCCGCAGCAGGATGATCCGTGCAGCCCTATCGCAGTTACGGCTTGAGGCTGGTGACGTGTTGTTGATCATGGGCACCCGGTCAAACGTTTTAGGCCTTCGCGACAACCGCGACGTTATGTTGATGGAATCTTCAGCCACTGATTTACCAATGCGTCAATATTCAGTCCGGGCGTTACTGATTTTTGCGGCTATTGTATTTACAGCTGCCTTAGAAATTTTGCCAATTGTAATTGCAGCAATGGCAGGCGCCACCTTAATGATGGTTTTCCGCTGCTTGAACGTGCGCCAGGCTGGTCGTTCCATCGACCGCAGGGTCTTCACCATTGTTGGTGCTGCGCTGGCGCTCGGCACTGCGATGCAGGGCACTGGCGGCGCGGCTTGGCTAGCACACGGCGTCGTAGGACTTTTGGAAGGCGCGCCTACTTGGGGACTTCTTTCAGGTTTCTTCATTTTGGTGGCGYTGTTAACRAATGTGYTATCGAACAACGCTACTGCTGTTCTCTTTACCCCCATTGCACTCTCGCTAGCGGCCCAGCTGAATGTTGACCCGATGCCGTTTTTACTTGCCGTAATCTTTGGGGCAAACTGCAGTTTTGCCACGCCTATGAGCTATCAGACCAACCTATTGGTGATGGCCCCTGGGCACTATAAGTTCTCGGATTTCTTAAAAGTAGGYACGCCGCTAATTTTTCTCATGTGGTTTACCTTTTCTGCGTTTGTTCCGTGGTACTATGGTCTTCTGTAAAGCGTAAGGAAGAGCACAGATGACYGACCAGGGACTGCAATTTCCCAAATTTTATGTCACCGCCCCGTCTCCCTGCCCCTATATTGAAGGGCTGGTGGAGCGAAAAGTATTCACCGAACTCAGAGGCCCGGATGCCGCAGCATTAAGCGAGGCCCTTGGCCGCGTAGGGTTTCGGCGCAGCCAGTCGGTTGTTTACCGCCCGGCATGCGAAAGCTGTTCACAGTGCGTCAGTGTGCGGGTGCGGGCTGGCGAGTTCAAAATATCACGGTCGCAGAAAAAGGTACTCCGCAATAATAAGGACCTTATCGCCACCGTCTTGCCTGCCGAGATTAGTGACGAACAGTTCGAGCTTTTACAGAGCTACCTTGCCAAGCGCCACAGTGAAGGCACCATGGCAGATATGACCAAGAACGAGTACCGGGACATGGTGGAATCGAGCCCGGTATCAACTGTCGTGGTGGAATACCGCCGAGTTATCGACAAAAAGCTCATGGCCGTTGCGCTTTCGGACCAACTAACCGATGGCCTATCGATGATTTACAGCTTTTTCGATGTGGACGACAAACGCCGCAGCCTTGGTACCTATATCATCCTAGATCATATCTCCCGTGCCGCTAACGGAAACCAACCGTTTGTTTATTTGGGATACTGGGTCAAAGAGAGCTCTAAAATGAGCTATAAATACCGCTTCAAACCATTAGAGCAATTAGGCCCAAATGGGTGGTTTGATGCGGAAAATAGCGAAGAAACTTCCCAAGAAAATCATTTCTAACTGGAGGACTTTGTAGTCCGTGCGCCTTTGCTACTCCGACACTGTATCGGCACTATCCCGTTTTGTACCGGCTCAAAATCCCCAATAATATCCTTTTGACACAAGTTATTGTCAGATAAGGCCACAAGGCTTGCTCATCAAACTTTGCTGCCTATACTGTGCGCAAACGAATCGACCCCGCGACTCGCGGTGTTAGTTTCTGTGATAAGGGAGAGACGTCAGTGCACAAACCACCAAAGAAAATAGCGCCCTCAAAGGCTATCAAAACTGACGTCAGTCGCCGCAATCTAATWAGRGGCGCKGGYATAATTGGYGCTGCAGCCCTMGTWTCTGCRTGYRATAGCRGTGCGGGCGAAAAACCGATCGACGGCCCTGCGATACTTACCAAAAAACGTTCTCTAAAAATGGTGACAAGCTGGCCTAAGAATTTCCCTGGCCTCGGCATTGGTGCTGAACGTCTCGCGAACCGGATTGTTGAGCTGTCAGACGGCGCTATACAGATAAAGGTATATGCGGCAGGCGAACTTGTTGGCGCGTTTGAGGGCTTTGATGCCGTTAGCCAAGGCAAAGCTGATATGTACCATGCCGCCGAATATTATTGGCAGGGCAAGTCTCCGGCTTTTAACTTTTTCGCGGCTGTACCAATGGGTATGACAGCAAGCGAGATGACTGCTTGGATCCGCTTTGGCGGCGGTCAGGAACTGTGGGATGAGCTCGCCGGAAAATTCAATGTAAAACCACTGCTGGGCGGCAACACTGGCACGCAAATGGGCGGCTGGTTCCGCAAGGATATGAACAGCATAGAAGATTTTCAAGGCCTTCGCATTCGCATGCCTGGCCTTGGCGGGGAGGTTATGCGCCGCGTAGGAGCAACACCCGTTACCAAATCTGGCGGTGAAATTTTTCAGGCCCTTAGCCAAGGCAATATCGACGCCACCGAATGGATCGGCCCATGGAATGACCTGGCATTTGGTTTCCACACCATCGTCAAAAAATACTATTACCCCGGCATTCACGAGCCTGGCACAGCGCTCGGTTTCGGGACCAACAAAGATCTGTGGGAAGACTTAAGCGGTGAGTAAGGATAAGTAAAGTCGATATGTTCAACGCCACTTTTGCCACCCTCGT
>JAESRJ010000114.1 GCA_016764715.1 Kordiimonadaceae bacterium
TGTGGCATCTGCAGGGCTACAAGCCTCAACATGGTCTGAAATTATTGATGGAGACAGAAACTGATTTGCTCCGCCAATGCACCCCGAACAAATTAGCGCCAAAGCTGACGCCCAAGCCACTTTACAATGTTTCATGAAGCCCCCAATCTGTTCAGCCCTTGTTACCCTGCAGTGCCTCCAACCGTTAGTGCATCGATCTTCAAAGTTGGCTGGCCAACGCCCGCTGGCACACTTTGGCCGGCTTTGCCGCAGGTACCAACACCGTTATCAAGCGCCAAGTCGTTACCGATCATGGATACATGCTTGAGGACATCAGGGCCGCTGCCGATCAGGGTTGCGCCTTTAACCGGTTCCATGATCTTGCCGTTTTTGACACGGTAGGCTTCTGTGCAGGTGAAAACAAACTTGCCCGAAGTGATATCAACCTGTCCGCCGCCAAAATTGGTGGCGTACAGGCCGTCCTCWACRCTGGCGAGGATTTCYKCCGGGTCTTTRTCRCCMGCGAGCATATAGGTGTTGGTCATGCGCGGCATGGGGGAATGGGCAAAGCTCTGGCGTCTGCCGTTGCCGGTTGCTTTCTGCCCCATCAGGCGCGCATTTAGCCGGTCCTGCATATATCCTTTAAGGATACCGTCTTCAATCAGTGTGGTGCATTCGGTAGGCGTGCCTTCATCATCAATGGAAAGCGAGCCACGCCGAGCGCCGATGGTGCCRTCRTCGACAATGGTTATGCCTTTGTTGGCAACACGTTGGCCAAGTAGGCCCGCGAAAGCCGAGGTTTTCTTGCGGTTGAAGTCGCCTTCCAGGCCGTGGCCGATGGCTTCGTGCAAAAGAATGCCCGGCCACCCTGGGCCAAGCACAACGGTCATTTCGCCTGCAGGTGCCGCGACGCTTCTTAAATTTACCTCGGCAATACGGATGGCTTCTTTWACYTGKGCYTGCCAATGGTCTTCGTCGAATAGGAAGTCGTAGCTCTCGCGGCCACCCGCGCCGTCACTGCCGCTTTCCTGCCTGTCGCCTTCCCCCATCACAACCGAAACATTCAGCCGAACAAGCGGGCGTACGTCGCGTACCCSGTGGCCATCAGCACGGATAATCTCAATTGCTTGCCAGCTGCCGAGTATCGAAGCGCTTACCTGCTGGATTCGGGGGTCTGCAGCGCGCGCGTACGCATCGATTTCCTTCAGAAGGTCAACTTTGCGGGAAAATTCAATGCCGCCGAGCGGGTTCTCATCGCTGTATAACTGTTTGTTGGTGCGGGCAGGGGCGAGGCTCATAGTGCCGCTATCGCCGGACTTCACAGCGCGAACGGTACTGGCTGCGCGTTTGATGGCGGCTTCAGAAAGTTCGTTTGAATGGGCATAACCAGTCGATTCGCCGTAAACAGCGCGGAGGCCAAAACCTTGGCTCGAGTCGAAACTGGCGGCTTTYAGGCTGCCGTCGTCATAAACAAAGGACTCTGACTGCCGTGATTCCAAATATAGTTCCCCGTCATCCATACCTGAAAGAGCGTCAGACACTAGGCTTTCCGTGCGTGTCTCGTCCAATTCGGACTGATCAAAAAAGAAATTTAACGACGCATTAGCATCAGCCATAAGTAAGCTCCATCAGGAATACAGTGTTTCGGATATAGGACTGCGACATTTTGGCGCGTGTCTTAGGCCGGGTCATCTTACTAGAATGCTACCTACCGCCCGTAAAAACAAGCTTCTGGATGGAAAATTTAAGGAATTTGTCATAAAAGTGTGGTCAACCTCATTGTCGGGGTTGAGCCTGTGAAAACGTCTGTTATAACGGGCGCGCAATTTACGGGCTGATGATTTGATWTATTTGAGTTTTTAGCCCAAAAGCGAACATATCGCCGAGCGGCGAAGAGTTGGTTACCTTATCAGGGGTTATACGGAATAGTTTCGGAATAGAAACGGTACTGTATGGTGATAAGGGGCTTGAAAATCTGGTTCTATTCCTGTGTACGAGGGTGCGCGGAAATTGGGCCTGCTGCCTACAGGATGGGTAGAGCAAAAGGAAAGCAATACGATGGACGTCAAAAGGCTTACCGCCAAGATTGCGGCGACGATCATGGTTACAGTGGGTGCGGGTTTTGCTGCGCTTGCTGATAACCCAGTTGGCCAGCCGAAAGATGGCGGGCTATGGCTGCAGGAACCTGCAAGTAAAAACGCCCAAAGAGTTTACGACTTTAATGTGGAACTGATGATTATTATCACGGTGATTACACTTTTTGTGTTTGCGCTGATGTTCTACACAATGTGGCGGTTCCGCGCTAAAAAGAACCCTGTGCCGTCAAAGGTAACACACCATGTTGGCCTTGAGATCGCATGGACAGTCCTGCCAATCTTTATATTGCTGGCCATCGGCGTGAAATCATTGCCTTTGCTTTATTATCAAGATGTTGTGCCTGAGACTGAGTTTGCAATTGAAGTAACCGGCAACCGCTGGAACTGGACTTACCGGTATCCTGATCATGCGGGTATCGAGTTTACGTCTGTTCTTGTAACTGACGAAGAGCACGCTGACGCAGCCTTGAAAGCTGATGCGGAAGCAGAGCTTACCGCGTTCTTGGGTTTCCCCGGCAAATTGAACGCACGCTTGCTTGATACCGACAACCGCTTGGTTGTTCCGGTAGATACAAAAATTAAAGTGTTGCTATCTGCATCTGATGTTTTGCATGCGTGGGCCTTGCCCGCGTTTGGTGTGAAGCTTGATGCTGTGCCTGGACGGATCAACGAGACTTGGTTCGAGGCAGCGCAAACAGGGACTTTCTACGGCCAGTGTTCAGAGCTGTGCGGGAAAGATCACGCCTATATGCCGATCGCAATCGAAGTTGTTTCAAAAGAAGAATTCGCCAAATGGGTTGAGCACGCAAAGGTTAATTATGCCGATGCCTCTGTTACAGCTCTCGGTCGTTAAGAGTTAGGAAAGGAAGAGCAAATGGCTCACGCAAATCCTACGGGTTGGAAACGTTGGTTATTTTCAACCAACCACAAAGACATTGGCGTCATGTACCTATGGTTCGCCTTCATCGCCGGYATGRTCGGTTACAGCATGTCWGGCCTTATGCGGCTGGAACTTGCTGAACCTGGTATTCAGTATCTACCGTCGATCTTTAATATTACAGAAGACCAAGCGCRGCACATGTTTAACGTGCTGACAACAGGCCACGGCTTGATCATGGTTTTYTTCATGGTAATGCCAGCGCTTATTGGTGGCTTCGGCAACTATTTTGTGCCGCTAATGATCGGTGCGCCTGATATGGCGTTCCCGCGCATGAATAATATCTCCTTCTGGATGATGCCTTTCGCCTTCGCGCTTTTACTGCTTTCGACAGTAGTTGAAGGTGTTCCTGGCATGAACGGCTTCGGTGGCGGCTGGACAGCTTATGCACCGCTTTCTGGTGCTCAGTATCACCCAGGGCCTTCAATGGAYTTAGCGATTTTCTCGCTGCACCTAGCGGGTGCGTCGTCTATCATGGGCGCAATCAATTATATCACCACCATATTTAACATGCGCGCACCGGGTATGACGATCCACAAGATGCCGTTGTTTGTTTGGTCAATYTTRATCACAGCATTCCTTCTTGTGCTTGCTCTGCCGGTTCTTGCCGGTGCGATTACTATGCTGCTGACGGACCGTAACTTCGGAACGACTTTCTTTGACCCAGCAGGCGGGGGGGATCCGATCCTCTTCCAGCACTTGTTCTGGTTCTTCGGTCACCCTGAAGTGTATATTATGATCCTGCCTGCCTTTGGTATTGTCAGTCAGATCGTCTCGACTTTCTCCAAAAAGCCTGTGTTTGGCTATTTGGGTATGGCGTACGCGATGGCGGCCATTGGTTTTATCGGCTTTATCGTGTGGGCACACCATATGTACACTGTGGGCCTTGATGTGGATACCAAGGCGTATTTCACTGCTGCAACGATGGTTATTGCGGTGCCGACAGGGGTTAAAATCTTCTCATGGGTTGCAACTATGTGGGGCGGGTCACTTACCTTTCCTGTGCCGATGATGTACGCAATTGCCTTTATTCTGTTGTTTACAACGGGTGGCGTTACCGGCGTTGTACTGGCAAACCCAGGCGCTGATATTGTGCTGCACGACACATACTATGTGGTTGCTCACTTCCACTATGTTCTGTCACTTGGTGCGGTGTTTGGCATATTCGCAGGCATGTATTACTGGGTTGGCAAGATGTCAGGTAAACAGTATCCAGAAGTGCTTGGTCAAATCCAATTCTGGATTACTTTTGTTGGTGTAAACGTGATCTTCTTCCCGCAACACTTCCTCGGTTTGCAGGGCATGCCGCGGCGGGTCGTCGATTATGCAGACGCCTTTGCATACTGGAACAAGATATCTTCTTATGGCTATGCCATCACAGGTGTTGGTACGCTGATGTTCATTGGTATCATGGCCTACACGTTGTTCTTCACAAAGAAACGTGTGCCGGACAACCAGTGGGGTGAAGGAGCAACGACGCTTGAGTGGACACTTTCGTCTCCTCCGCCGTTCCACCAGTTCAATGAACTTCCACGCATTAAATAACGCGTAAGATAGTAGGAAGAACAAAGTGTCGGACAGCCTGACAACAACAGATATTAGTGATCAGCTTTCAGCTTCCGGTGGCCTTGCGTCACCGGGGCAGGAMGCMTCSGCTGGTGATTTCATKGMGCTRYTKAAGCCGCGCGTGATGTCACTGGTGATCTTCACTGCCTTTGTTGGCCTTATCGCGGCTCCCGGTGCAATGAACCCTGTTATCGCGTTCGCTGCCATTCTACTCATTGCAATTGGGGCTGGTGCCTCAGGCGCGCTTAATATGTGGTATGATGCGGACATTGATATGCTGATGGACCGCACTGCTTCGCGGCCCATTCCGGCAGGAAAAATATCTGCGGGTGACGCGCTAGGGTTTGGGCTTACTCTTTCAATAGCGTCGGTCGTTCTTCTTGGACTGGTCGTAAACATTACAYCGGCGGTGCTTCTGGCGCTGACGATCTTCTTCTATGTCGTGATTTACAGCATGTGGCTAAAGCGCCGTACGCCGCAAAATATTGTAATTGGCGGCGCGGCCGGAGCTTTCCCTCCGATGATCGGCTGGGCTGCTGTTACTGACAGCGTAACCATTGAAAGCATCGTCCTGTTCGGAATTATCTTCCTGTGGACACCCGCGCATTTCTGGGCGCTTTCGCTGTTTATCTATAAAGATTATGAGAAAGCCGGTGTGCCGATGTTACCTATCGTAGCGGGCGAGCCTGCGACCCGGCGGCAGATACTTCTATACACTGTGCTGATGATCCCGTGCGCTGTTGCGCCGTATTTCATGGGCTTTGCTGGGCCAGTCTACGGCATCGTCACAAGCTTGCTGAGCGCGTATTTCTTACTGCTCGCGGTCAATGTTGTACGAAGCACTGAAAAGGCTGATCGCAAGCTTTTCTTCTTTTCTATTTTTTATCTGTTCGCA
>JAESRJ010000339.1 GCA_016764715.1 Kordiimonadaceae bacterium
GCATGAGCCAATTCACCCGCGACGCCCGCATTGCCCAGATCTATGAAGGGGCCAACGGCGTTCAGGCACTGGATTTGGTGGGCCGCAAGCTGGCTGCTGATGGCGGCAAGCAGGGCTTGCGCACCGCCCTTGTTGTTGGCCAATTCACCATTGCCATCGCCTTGATGACCACAGCCTACTATGTGACCAAACAAACTGATTATGCCCGCACGCTTGACCTCGGTTTCACGGCTGAGAACTTGATAGTACTAAGTGGCACCAACGATCAGCGGTCAGACACCATTAAAAACAAGTTGTTGGAAAGCCCCTATATTTTAGCAGCAGGTAGGTCCTCGGACGTGCCGACAGAAGGCAGTGAAGACCGCTTAGAAATTCGCCCCCCATCAGGCGGTGAATTAGTGAAACTTGATGGCCTGCCGATTGGCCCAGATTTCTTCAAAGCTTACCAGATCAAAATGATTGCAGGCCGCCACCTTGATGCCGCTATTCCGCTCGACACATTTCGTATTCGCGGTGGTGAAGGCAGCTATAAAGACACGGCAAACATCATTGTAAACGCCTCGGGCGCAAAACTGCTTGGCTTTAGCACGCCGGAAGCGGCGATCGGCCAAACTGTGCGTACCAACCTATCCACTAGGTTCGCGTTTGATGCCACCATCGTTGGTGTTAGTGATGATTTCCATTTTGATAGCGTGCGTAATGTTATTCGCCCAGGCATCTACTATGTAGATGAGCGCCGCCAATTCGATATGAGCATCCGTTTGGACGGTAATAATCTTGAAGCGGCCAATGCCGCCGTTGCAAGTGCGTGGGAGGCTGTGTACCCCGGCCGACTGATGGGTAGCCGCGTAATGGTAGACATGGTTGAGCGTCAGTATCAGTCTGATGACCGGATCGGTAGTTTACTGACGGCTTTCACTGTACTTGCTGTGATTATTTCCTGCCTAGGCTTGTTCGGTATGGCATCTTTCACAGTGGAGCGCCGCACCAAGGAAATTGGCATCCGCAAGGTGCTCGGCGCACGCTACGGCGATATTTCACTGTTGCTGTTATGGCAGTTCTCCAAGCCAATTTTGGTGGCCGTCGTCGCGGCACTGCCTATTGCCCTTTATATATCCAATGAATGGCTCAGTGGCTTTGTTTACCGGATTGAATTAAGCCCCTGGCCGCTGCTGGTTATCAGTTTTGCTGTGCTGGTAATTGGCTGGGCCACTGTTGCTGGCCATGCCTTCAAAGTAGCACGCGCTAACCCAATTATGGCCCTTCGCTACGAATAAAAATACAAAAAGGGGCGCGCCGTTAGAGCAAAAATAGCCCCGCCGACATGAGACTGTCAGAGGAAGAATAATGTTCAGAAACTACATCACGGTTGCCTTTAGAAACCTGATAAACAACAAGCTTTATAGCGCCATTAATATTATTGGCCTTGCCGTAGGGCTTGCAGCATGTGTGATGATCGCGCTGTTTGTACGCGATGAGTTTTCCTATGATCAGCACTGGCAAAATGCAGACCAAATCCACCGCCTACACACCACCTTCAATAACCCTGGACGGGAGCCCCTTGTTACGGTTGTGGCTCAAGGCCCGGCCAAACAAGGGCTAAAGAATTATTTTCCTGAGGACATCGAATTCGCCACACGTTTCAATGTTAGAGAAACCGTTGTTAGCTACGGCGGCGATGTGTTCAATGAAGAGATTGTGTGGACGGACCCGGACACCGTAGACATGTTTGATTTCACAGTAGTTGCAGGTGATATCCGCGCGGCGCTGAACGATAACGCCAGCCTAGTGATCAATGAAAGCTTCGCCCGGAAATATTTTGGGGACGAACCAGCGCTCGGCAAAATACTGACGGTTGACGTTTATGACCTGCGGCGGGATTACCGGATCGGCGCGGTGATCAAAGATTTGCGGCATAACACAGTGCTTAGCTTTCAGGCCTTGGCCAAGATAGATGAAAAGGATTTCGTCAATCAGTCTTGGATGTTTGATAGCTGGTACAGCGTTTCCAACTATGTGTATTTTCAGTTGCAAGACGGCGCAAATATCGCTTTGATCAATAACGCCATCAGCGCCTTTACAGATGCAAATATCGACGGGGGTGTCGGTGCGGATGGGAAACCTGCCAAAGCTTCGCGTTTTATCGAACATACAACGCAGCCACTTGTTGATATTCAGTTGCAGCCAAGGGCACCGGCTCGCAGTGAAATGAAGCCGACGGGCAGCATGGCTGCAGTGTATGTTTTTGCTGCGATCGCCAGTTTTATTTTGTTGATTGCTTGTATCAATTTCATGAATTTGGCGACGGCAAAATCCACCCAGCGGGCGCGCGAAGTAGCTATTCGCAAGGTACACGGTGCGCACCGCATCCAGCTGGCAGTGCAGTTTCTTGGCGAGACCATTTTGGTGGCGATTGTTGGTTTGCTGATTGGCCTTGTATTGGTAGAGCTTTGTTTGCCAGTTTTTGGTGCGTTTGTYGGYAAARGCCTCGTCTTTGATTATAGCGACGGGCTAACGATCTCGGCGTTGCTTGGGCTTGTTGTTGCTGTGGGTGTTTTCGGCGGGGCTTACCCGGCGATGGTGCTATCTGGGTTTTTACCCGCCAAAGTATTGAAGGCCAACCGCTCCGCTGAAATTGGTGGCTCTGCTGGCTTAAGAAACATTCTTGTTGTGTCGCAATTCGCAATATCAATTTCGCTGATTGTGGCCACGAGTGTTGTTTTTGGCCAACAGCTATACGCTACCAACCTGGACACAGGGTTTAACAAAGATAACCTGTTGGTCGTGCGCGGGGTCAGCCGKACTGGCGCGCAGGATAAACAAGATGCACTGCGGGCGGARATMTTGCGCTTGCCGGGCGTGACAAACGTGAGTTATTCAGCTGACGCCCCTTCAAGCGGCAACGAGAACAACCAATCGGTTAGCATTCCGGGCGATGAAAACGGTGGCACGATCTTGATCGGTGTGCAGCCGGTTGACTATGATTTTTTCAAGACTTATCAGATCCCGCTTTTGGCAGGACGTGCGTATGACCGTGCTTATGCGTTAGACGTATTGCCGTTGCCTGTTAATGCGACGGCTGGTGTGAACCAACAAGGGTCAATCATTGTGAATGAAGGTGCCGTGCGGCGCTTCGGTTTTGGATCGCCTGAGCAATCCATTGGTCAAACTATTGAGCTTTATCTCGGAGCCAATGAAGCAGGGCCCGTTCGTGCTGATATGACAATTGTTGGCGTGGTGCCGGATATGCCTTTTACCTCAATTCGCAGCGCTGCACGGCCGGAAATGTACGTGATGTATCCAGCCGGATTTGATAATTTGACAGTGCGCTTTGAAGAGGACGGCGCCGTGATGGCTGAGCGCATCGGCGGCGTTTGGAAATCGTTGATTACCACGGTGCCTTATACCTACGAATATGTAGATGCGTTGATGGCGGCTGAGTTCGAAGGCGAAAACAATCAATCTATATTGCTCGGAATATTTGCAGCCCTTGCGGTTAGCATCGCGTGCCTCGGCCTGTACGGCCTGGCTGCCTTCACCGCAGAACGGCGCACCAAGGAAATCGGCGTGCGCAAGGTGCTGGGCGCGACGGTTATGGATATCGTGCGGCTGCTTGTGTGGCAGTTCTCAAAACCCGTTTTGATGGCGAACTTGATCGCTTGGCCGCTGGTAACATACGCAATGTTGCGCTGGCTTGAAACATTCACTTACCGCCTGGATGCGTGGCTTCTGGTCCCGCTGTGCCTGGCGGCTGGATTTATTGCGCTGTTCATCGCGTGGGCCACTGTTGGCGGCAACGCTGCAAGTGTGGCACGGACCAACCCAATTAAAGCGCTTAGGTACGAATAGACGAGGCGCAAATTAGACGAGACTAAAAACGGCCAAAAGGGGCACGCCACCAGAGCAGTAAAAGCCCCAACCGACACGAGAAGATGCGAGAGGAAACTAGATGTTTAAGAATTACATAATGGTTGCGTTCAGGAACCTGATCAAAAACAAGCTCTATAGTRCGATCAACATTGTTGGATTGGCTGTAGGGCTGGCTGCTTGTGTGATGATTTCACTGTTTGTGAAAGACGAGCTTTCCTACGATACGCACTGGGCCAAGGCCGACAGCCTATACCGCCTGCATACCACGTTTAAGATCCCCGGGCGGGCACTGATAAAAACTATCAGAGCCCCTGGGCCTGCAAAGGCAGCCTTCGAARAATATTTTTCTGAAGAGGTCGAAGCGTCAACGCGCTTTAACAGTATGAACCCGGTCCTGCGCTATGAGGACAAAGTGGTCAGTGAACAAATATATTGGACGGACCCTGAAACAGCGGATCTTTTTGATTTTAATATTCTTGCGGGCGATATTCATAGAACACTTAGTGATAACAGCAGCTTGGCCGTAAATGAGACATTTGCAAAGCGCTACTTCGGCGACGCTGATCCTATCGGCAAAGTCGTAACGCTAACCAATTACCAAATCGAACGCGATTATAGAATAACCGCCGTTTTTGAAGATTTTCCGCACAATACTGTTTTGGATATTCAGGCATTGGCRAAGATTGATGAAGCCGACTTTACCGGCCAAACTTGGGAATTTGGTGAATGGTTTAGTACAAATAACTATATGTTTTTTGAACTGAAAGCGGGAGTATCTATTGAAGATATCGCTAGCCGCCTTGACGCTTATGTTGACGCGGTTATGCCATCCGCTGGTGGTCAAGGCAAACCTACGGACTATGTGACAGCTTCTGCACAGGCCCTTACGGATATTCAGCTCCATCCTAGGGGCAGGCTCGGTGCAGAAATGAAGCCCACGGGCAGCATGACCAGCATTATTATCTTTGTTTCGATTGCCGTGTTGATCCTGCTTATTGCCTGCATCAATTTTATGAATTTGGCTACGGCAAAATCAACCCAGCGKGCGCGCGAAGTAGCGCTTCGTAAAGTGCTCGGCGCAAAACGAAGCCAGCTGGTGACGCAGTTCCTCGGCGAGACAGTGATGTTGGCTGTCTTGGGCCTCATTTTGGGTCTTGTGCTTGTTGAAGTATTTCTTGGCACCTTCAGTGCATTTGTTGGCAAGGATTTGGCCTTTGATTACGGTGACGGGATAACCATCACTGTGTTGGTTGGTTTGGTGCTATTTGTTGGTGCAATCGGCGGCGTTTACCCGGCGCTTGTCTTGTCAGGCTTCTTGCCAGCCACCGTGCTAAAAGCCAACAGGTCGGCAGAAACAAGCGGCTCGGCTGCACTCCGGAATGGGCTTGTGGTGGTGCAATTCGCCATTTCCATTGGTCTTATTGTCGCGACAAGTGCCGTTTTCGGCCAGCGCTGGTACGCGACATCGCTAGACCCCGGTTTTAATAAAGATAATCTAATGGTCATTAGAAATGTTGGCCGCGCCGGTGCTCAGCAAAACCAAGATGCCTTTAGGCGCGAAGTTTTGCGCTTGCCGGGCGTTATGTC
>JAESRJ010000373.1 GCA_016764715.1 Kordiimonadaceae bacterium
GTGTCGTCACTGGTCGCACCCAGCCTGATCCGGACAATGCCGGACCGTCCGCCCGCGGCACGGTACAAACACGCTATAAGTACGCTAATGATAACGCGCTTGAGCGCATCACGCATGATTTTGAAGACAGCAAGCACCCGCTGACGCCTGAGATCTTTAATTTAGATGTTAATTATAGGTTCACCCATAACCGTTCAAACCAGATACTCACCCGGAATGTAGACAATAGCCTGTTCCGCTACAACGAGGCGCGGGTTTCTGATTTGGCSTACCARACCAATGGCCTCAACCAATATACGCAGGTGCAGTCGCTGGACAGAGACGGCAATCTGGTCACGCGTGCGGATGGCTCGGTCGATCCGGGGCAGCAGCTTACCTACGACGCTGCAGGATCGCTGACCAGTGACGGCGCTTGGACATATACCTATGACAGTGAAAACCGACTTGTGCGCGCCACACGTATGGGCACTGGGGAGACTGTCAGCCACCAGTACGGCCCGTCAAACCGCCGTTTGCGTACGGTAACAAGTGGCGGCGCGACAGATTTCAGCTATGCGGGGTTGGAACCCATTGCAGATTATAATCAAGCTGGCACTATTCTGCGCCAATATGTGAACGGTGCGGGCGTTGATGAGCGATTGATTTACCTTGAATACGGCTCCAGTAATGATGTCATCACTGAGGTACGCCGCCGGTTCTACCATTCGGACCATCTGGGCAGCATCATTGCGCTGTCARAGTCCGGTGATCAAACGGTGGCTGATATATACACCTACGATGCCTTCGGTAACATTGGCCTCGGTGAAGAAGGCGGACAACCATTCCGCTATACCGGCCGCAGGTTTGATGCAGAAACCGGGCTTTATTATTATAGGGCACGGTATTATAGCGCCAAACTCGGCAGGTTTCTTCAGACTGACCCGATTGGTTATGCTGACAATATGAACCTTTACGGCTATACTGGAAATGATCCCCTTAATAAAACTGATCCGACCGGCCTCTTTGATATTCCAATGCACAAGAGTATTAATGCCGCTGCTTTAAAAGGAATTTTGTCGGCGTCGCAAATCAAGTTTGTAAACGATTTTACTTCTGAACATGATACAAACACACAAGACCCCCATCAGTCATTCATGCATACAATGACTGATGGGGCAAGTGGCCAAACTCAAGGAGCGGCGGGCGTGCTTACAAATAGTTTGATAAGGATGAAAATTGATGAAGCTAAGACTGCTTGGGATAAAGGCGACAAGGAGACTGCCCTTAGGGCTTTTGCCGTAGCCGCACACGCTATTCAGGATGGCTATAGTATTTTTCATATAGGTAAAGATGGTAAACAGATTAAATGGTTCGGCGGTAAACGTGAGCTCGCTGCGCATGGATCAGCCGAGTATGCTTGGGCAAGAACTCGTGAGGGTGGCCAAAAGGTGCACGGTGCTACGCTGTCTACAGGTTATTTAGCGGCATCAATTTTCTCAAGCACAAGAAGCAGCGGAGGCGGCGGGCGTACTTGTATAATTGACTCTCAAGGCAATCCGCAATGTAGTGATGATTGATGGAGTTGAAAGTTTTAAAGATAAGTAAGTATTTTGTTTCCATTGGTATGCTGTGGCTACTGATGTTACCGCTAATCCAGGTGGGCCACCGCCTCATTCCGGATAGTGTTTTTTCGTTTTGGATTTTCGTGCAATTATTTGATTTTGTAATAGAAATTGATAATTATTTTTTAAAGATTGATGAATATTTTTTGCTTGGTACGCTGGAGAGTTGGGCGGTTCTAGTCTCAACAAACTTTGGACTTGCAGGAGCTTTGAGATATATCGACCAAAAATCCGGCAGGGTTGAAATCGTCGCTATTATTACTGTAATTGCAATAATTACACTCTGGTTAAGAGTTAACATCGGAGCATGTTTATATGTTCCGTCGGTGTTGATTTTTTTCTGGCGAAAGTATCGCAAGAAGAACCCCTTTTTCATAGAGTATCTTCTTGTGTCTTGGGCTTTGATGGTAATGATATAGAGGGTTATAAGGAGTTGAGTTCTGGAGAAATAGCTCAATTGAAGTAAGATCATTCTACAGATGCTATATCGGGACTTGTACTTGTTTGAGGATTTAAGGGGATACAATATCTAATTGCCATTGATCTGATGGTTATGAGGACATAGAGTTTAACTTCGAGTTACTTGCCTTGCTTTAACCGTGCTTCTTCCCCCAACCAACAATTGCAGGCGGCGGCACATGTTTGATGGAATTTTTGTGCCAGGTTGGTCTTTCGAAAATTCGTGACATTAGCGCTGCAATGCACGCTTTTTGCACGCTCAATTCACTAAACATTTGTTTCTAAACTATAGCTGATTCCGGCTGCGGGCACCAACGGCGACAGAAAACGTTGCGCGTTTATTTCTCTTTCACTTGCTCCACGGGCCCATGTTGGGCGGTTTGTACGGAATCCTCGATTATGGATGCCAGATGAAGCGTTTAGTGGCGGCTGCGACACTCGGTCTATGCGGTGTCCAGCTTGCTGGAAATTGCGTCAGTTTTGCGGGGTGTCTGGTACTGTAAATATGAACTGGCTGCCTTCGCCGACTGTGCTTTTRCACCAAATTTTTCCGCCGTGTGATTGCACGATTTTTGTGCAAATAGAAAGCCCTAGCCCGTGGCCCGCTGTTTTGCCCACATGCGCGCGTTGGAGAGGTTCGAAGATCTTGGATATCATGCTTTCGGGTACCCCGACGCCGTTGTCGGCAAAGGTAATTTGCCACACATCGTCTTTCTTCACAGAAGAAATCGTAATTTCGGGCGCTGCATCTGACCGGTACCGAATGGCATTGCTAATGAAGTTRCGGAATAGCTGWGTGAACTCACCGGGTCTTACGTCCAAAGAGGGAAGGGTATCGACGGTAATATTGGCGCCCGTATTGATGATGTTGCCGCGCACAAGGTCTGATGCCGCATCAACAATATCGGAAAGGKCAACCACAAGCTTGGGCTCGCTCGATTCTCCTGAATTGGCGTAGGACAGTAGGGACGAAACCAAGCCRTTCATATAAGCCGCGCTGTCAAGTGCCGCCCGGATATATTCTTTAACCTTGTCRTCAGCATCCTCKARATCAGCRTTGATCATCTGCAGGAAGCCGCTGACGATGTTAAGAGGTGATTTTAGCTCGTGTGCAGCAAGCGATGCGAAGTTTTTCTGCACTTGTTGCTGGTTGGCCAGGTTTTTTGCCAATTGTGCTTTTTGGTATGCATTTTGTAGGGCGCGAATAAGGCCGGGTTCATTAATGTTATTTTTTATCAGATAATCGTGCGCACCCGCTTTCATCACATCCACGGCWACGGCTTCRTCKCCTTCGCCTGTGATGATAATAACSGCACTATATTGGTGRGCRGMNCTKTSSKNGGATTTCGCKKACKAGGCTKAGGCCGTTTTTRCCYGGTARRTTRTAGTCRATYARRATRCARTCGTAYCCGTTGCTYTYYGCAAGWGAAATGCAGGCTGCATCAAACTCTGCGGCCTCATCTACATGCACAGAAGGCGCACACCGCTCCAATAGCCGGATAATCGCCTTACGGTCGAGTTCGTCATCATCAACAAGAAGTATACTTAGGCCGTTGGGTAGCACRGATTGTTTCTCCAATCACTGGCGTGGCAGCAGGGGCGCAAGCTTACGGCCCTAAGGCGTCGAATTCGTTGGGCGGTTTGTACCGCTTTCTAACTGTTGATTCAGTAGCTAAATCAGTTAATTAACCGTTAAGGAGGGCTGTTTTCATGGTAAAATTATTGGGAAGCGCACGCAACGTTTCCTTTACCTGTTTCTGCTAGATGTAGGGAATATTTGTGTTTGAAAAATATACTTCAGTTTAGACGTGACCTGCGGTTTATAGTTGTTTAGCCCTAAGGGGTGAGATTAAAACTGCGCGGCATTGTTTCGGTTGACTAATTACGTGGCAAATCGGCATAAATGTAAATTAGATAGCCTATTGGCCTTCAGAGGAGCGAAATCCAACCTATGGAACAGGTAAAAATTCAGCCAGCAACCAACGGCAAAAAAATGCCRAATTGGTTCCTGTATGCGGTGATCATCTTGTGTGTCGCTCCTTTTACACTGAATATGCTTGGTGTTTCCTTTGGCAGTTCGGGTCCTAAGCTTGATCTGGTTGCTGCGCAGTCCTATACGCCGCTGCAGTTACTGGATGCGCATTTTTACCGTTTAAGCGGGGCGTTCTCGCACACGCTATTGGAATGGAGTGCCTTTTGCGCTGCCATTTTCACGGTCTGCCTTGCTTTTAGCCATTATGTTTTGACCAAAGACCTTACGACACCAGTGATTGGTGCGGCGCTTTTTCTTGCTGGCTGTATGGACGCGTTCCACACCCTGGCAGCTGACCGGCTGATTGAAGCAGTGGCCGATAACAGTGATTTGGTGCCCTTTACCTGGGCCATATGTAGGCTGTTTAACGCCATTATCCTTATTTTGGGCGTCGTTATTTTATTGAACCGTAAGCCCGCATCACCGAAAGCCAACGTACGTTTCTTGATTATAGCAGGCGTRTTTTTTGCTTCCGTGGCCTATTTGATTATCAATTACGCGGCCAATGCAGCCGTGCTGCCGCAAACACAGTATCCAGACGCTTTAATCACGCGCCCATACGATGTGGTGCCATTGGTGTTTTATCTAATTGCGGGCCTCTATGTTTTCCCGAAATTTTACAAAAAATACCCAAGTGTCTTCGCCCATGCGCTGATCATAGCGATGATCCCTGAAACAGTGGTTGAGCTCCATATGGCTTTTGGCTCTAGCGCTTTGTTCGACAATCACTTCAATATTGCTCACTTTCTCAAGATCCTTGCCTATGTTATTCCGTTTGCAGGGCTGCTGATGGATTATATTCATACTTACCGTAGTAAGGAGCGCGAAATTGCAGTGCGCGAACATGCCGAAATTGCCCTACGGGAAAACATGGCAGAACTTGAGGAAACCAACCGTGAGCTTGATAAGTTTGCTTATGTTGCATCCCACGATCTGAAGGCGCCTTTACGCGGAATTGAACATCTAGCGACTTGGATTACGGAAGACATTGATGACCCTGACGCAACAGCGGGGCACCTGAGCATGATGACCCAGCGTATAAAACGGATGGAAAAACTGCTTGATGATCTGCTCTCTTATTCGCGGATAGGGCGGCAGCTTCTCCTGCTGAGAATAACTAGAATAAGATACTGCGATTAGGCAGAATGCAAGAATGTATTTCATGTTCTAAATTAATGAATAACGACTAATTTCACTGCTTTCGAAACGAATGAATCGTCCAAAATTTGAACGGTATAGAATCCTTGCGGTAAATTCTCCACATCAATCGTTAGTTGGTTCAGTTGATTGTTAATTGATTTTTTTAGTGCCAATTTCCCTGTCTGATCATAAATCAAAAGTTCTCCTTTA
>JAESRJ010000374.1 GCA_016764715.1 Kordiimonadaceae bacterium
CGAGAGAATGAAACAGAATACACCAGCAGAGCAATCCGTATGCTCAAAAAGTTTGCTAAGAATTACGGCGTGTTGGTGATCGTCGTAGCGCATCCTTCAAAAATGAACTTCAATGGCGATACAAAGCGGCCTCAGCCCTATGATATAAACGGTTCCGCAAATTGGTATAATAAATCTGACTACTGTGTTGTGGTATGGCGCCCTGATATAGCAGGTACCAAAGCAGAAATTCATATCTCCAAAGTTAAGAACCACGACTATATGGGAAAGCCCGGCGTTGTGGACCTTGATTTCAACGTAAACACGGGCAGGTTTGATCAGTATGTTTCAGATAGGGAGTTTAGAAAAACATGAATTCGATCACTGTACAATTTGAGTGCCTAGTTGTTGATCAGTCTCCCGCGACTTACACGCTCGATTTGCTTAACGGTAAGACTGTAAAAGTTAGGAAGTCGGCTGTACTTGGTATGACGGAATACCGCACACACGCTTTCATGATGGTACATTGGTTCACTGTTTTGCCGGTAGAGGCGCGTCTTTTGGGTATCAAAGATAGCCGCCCTATAAGCGAGCGATAGCTATAATAAACGTCTACTTAATCGGTTTTCAGTCAGCAGTAAAAAGGGCTTTGTAATGAGTGGGTTTAAACATACATCTTTTGAGCGTGCAGCTAGTGCCTTGGCTGAAATCCTAGGGGTTAACAAACCCAGTGATGCAGCCACTAAAATAGCCAATGTTTCGCTAAATGTTGAGGCTAGGCTAGTTTTAGCTGCTTGGACCTTGCGTAAATCAAAGTCTAAAAACCTAAAGCCTGCAGATGCTAAAGCGGCTTGGCCTGAAATCGCCCGCGAACGAGGCAGGGACTACCCAGAAAGTCAAACGCCGTTCGCTGCGCGCTTGTCAGTACGGTCGAGTAAAGCCGCGGTTGATGATGAGCAACCCGCTCTTGATATGATGTTATTGATTGATGACATACCAACTAGGCACTTGGTGTTTTGGGCGGTTTGGCATCAAGACGGCGAGGTTGGCCCTATTCCTTGGGAAAAAGTCCGTGGAAGTCTTGGGGTTAACATGTCTCGATGGACATTCAAGCGTCGTTATGATGGCGCTTTGCAAGAAATTACTTCAAAGTATTTATGTGCCGCTAATGTGGCTTAGATACTGCTTTATTCGTCGCTATTGCCCTAATGAGGCCCAGTAAAAGGAGTTTATTATTTAAAATAACCTCAATTTAGTGCTTGTGCACCCGCTGCACCCGATATATGGTAATTTTTATCAGACTAGAGTAAATACGCCCGGCCATCGTGTCCGGGCTTTTTTATTGCCTTTCTCAAMTATTCACAAATAGGCGTAACGCCCKRRGCGCCTATCGTTAGGCGGCTTATGGCTGTTATATCAGTTTCGAGTAATGCTAATGCGGTGATAAGCCGCCTATCCAGATTTGAGAGGCAACAGGTACCATTCGCCTTGGCGGGTGCTATCAATGATACAGCGTTCGATATAAGGCAGGCTCTTGTTGATGAGTGGAACCTAACCTTTCCTAAATCACGCAATAAGGGCTTTGCCCGTGCGGCCTTTCGGGTAAGCAAGGCGCGTAAGACTAACCTTACCGGCTTTGTGTTCGATACCATAGGCACTGGTATTGTGCTTAGGCATGCGGAAGGTGGAACTAAACGCCCCAGGGGGGGTAGTCAAGTGCTGGCTATCCCGCAGTATGGGCGCGGTAAATTAACGCGCACCCGTTGGGGACCGAGGCAGGACCAGCAGGCGGCTAAGTTAATCAATGGTGACGGTGACTACTTTAGTGGTAGGCCTAAGGGCCACCCCGGTGCCCCGGTCGGCATATACAAGCGGCTCTATGGTACGTCTCGTAAAGCTCAAGGTTTACGGTTGGTGTACCGATATAAGAAGGAAGTCTTTGTAGCCCAGGACTTCGACGCCTACGAGATAGCACAATCAGTTATTGCCTCCCGATTTCCTATACACTTCAAGCGTGCGTTAGCGCGAGCCATCTCAACGGCCAAATAGTGTCAATGGGTCCTCCAAAGGGGGGTATAGGGTGGGTGGCGCAGAGGCCCGAACGATARCTAGCTACCAACTTTTTTTTGGTCGGGTCGTCGTCTGGTTGAACTAGTGAAACAATCGAATATAGAAAGCCCGTTTCGGGTAATAAAATAACAACATCAAAGAGTTAYCGACCAAAATTCATGCTCGTTTCTCCTGCCCGGAGCAAGCCCACAACAAGACCTCTGTATTAGTATCAGGTCATGTTGTGGGTACTTTGGTTTGCCGGGAAAACGCACATGATTTTAAGCAAGGCGGACCTGGCAAAGTTGCTGCAACGCGATGCCAAAATCATAAATGATTGGGTTGCTGCAGGTTGCCCGCACACCAAAGAAGGGCGCTTTTATAAGTTCGAAGTGGCGGCGGTTGTTCGCTGGCGTGAGGAATATGTAAGAGGGCTGCGGAAAGTTTGCCGGGAAAGCCAAGGTGAATTTAAGCTTGAACACTCTGAGCGGGTCCAAAAAGAGCGAGCCGATAAGCTGGCAATGGAAAACGACGTATTGCGCGGAGAGCTGGCGCCCGTCGCGGAAATGCAAGCCATTTGGGCCGAGTATGTGGCGGCAGCTAAGGCCAAGCTCCTAGCGATGCCGCCAAAATTAGCGAAAGAACTAGCCGACGAAACCCGGGTTCCTGTTGTTTTGGAGCTTCTTGAAACGTCGGTTCACGAGGTAGCGCATGAACTTGCACGAGGTGTTGACGCCAGCTAGACACGCATTGGCCGCGGCCGCCCTGGTGTTTTTACCACCACCAAAATTAAAAATCAGCGAATGGGCAGACGAATTCCGGCAACTTTCCGCTGGTATATCTGCCGAGCCGGGGCAATGGCGCACGAGCCGCACGCCGTACTTGCGTGAGCCAATGGACGCCTTTGTTGATCCTACTGTTATGACAATCGTGTGTATGTTTTGCACTCAGGTCGGAAAATCTGAGCTGCTAAACAATGTCATTGGGTACTTTATCCACCAGGACCCAAGCACAATTTTGCTGATACAGCCCACGATTAAGACGGCAAACGACTATTCAAAAGAGCGGCTTGCGCCAATGATCCGCGATACGCCGGTTCTTGCTGATGTTGTGGGCGATAATAAAACTCGTTCTTCTGAAAATACGATTTCAGTAAAGACGTATCCGGGCGGCACCATGGCGGTGATTGGAGCCAATGCGCCTTCGGGTCTTGCTTCGCGTCCGCGCCGTATCGTTCTTGGTGATGAAGTTGACCGATACCCTGCAAGTGCAGGCGACGAAGGCGACCCGTTTAACCTAGCACGCAAGCGAGCTAAGACCTTTTGGAATAAGAAATTCGGCCTCGTTTCAAGCCCTACGATAAAGGGTGAAAGCCGAATTGAAGAGGAATTCGAGCTTTCAGATCAGCGGCGGTTTTATGTTATCTGTGAAGACTGCGACCATTCACAAACTCTCAAATGGTCCAACGTCCATTGGGATAAAGACGCCGCCGGAGACGGTGACGCAAACACTGCCTATATGTCTTGTGAGACATGCGGCGCGGTTTGGTACGATGCTATTGTTAACCGAATGGTCAAAGAGGCCACCGGCAAAGGCGGAGGCTGGATTGCATCCAAACCATTCCGTGGAATTGCGGGGTTTCATCTTAACGAGCTGTACAGCCCTTGGGTTCCGCTTTCTGAGATTGTGCAAGATTGGCTAGACGCCAAAGGCAAGCCCGAAAAACTAAAGATATTTGTCAACACGACCCTTGCAGAAACTTGGGACGATAGCCGCGAACGGCTTGAGCCTGGCGACTTGAAGAACCGCCGCGAGGCATACACGCCCGAGGAATTGCCTGGTATGGAAGATGACACACCGGGGCCGCTGGTCATAACCGGCGGGATTGATACGCAGGATGATAGATTAGAGCTAGGCGTTTATGCTTGGGGACTTGGCCAGGAATGTTGGTTCGTTGAGCAAGTTGTTTTCAACGGCAACCCCGCGGACTTAACCGACCGCGGACCCTGGCACGAACTAATTGAATATATCAAATACAAGGAATACCCGACAAGCGACGGCCGCGTTCTTAAAATCGAGGCGTCCTGTCTCGATACTGGCGGCCACTTCACAACGGAAGCTTACCGCTTTTGTAGTGCTAACAAGCGCTACCGTGTCTTTGCGATCAAAGGCCAGGGCGGCGAGGGTAGACCCCTTTGGCCGGTGAACAAAAGCAGGGCCAAAAAGGTACGGGTTGACCTTTATCACCTTGGCGTTGACCAGGGCAAAAGCACCATATACGCCCGGCTGCGCCGTATCGAGGCGCCTGGACCTGGTTACATTCACTTTCCGCAGACTGCGGACAACGATTATTTTGACCAGCTCACCAGTGAAAAGGTAGTTAGCAAAGCGGGAGCCGACGGCCGCAAGGTTCGTAAATGGGTAGTGCCTGCTGATAAAAGAAACGAGGCGTTAGACTGTGTTGTCTATGCCTACGCCGCGTTATTCGCGCGCGACCCTTCGAAGAAAAAAGACCCTGATAAATATCTGATCGGGCGCCACAGGGCGGCCATGCGGCAGCTTGAAAAAATAGGCACCGTCGATACTGACAGTAAACAAAAAACTGAAACTCAAGAAACCAAGCCGACCCCGCGCCGTAAGCGGGGTAAGCGCGCGCGCCCGCGTGCTGGTGGTTTTGTAACTAATTGGTGAATGAATGTCCGAACCTGAGAGATTTACAGCCGGGGATACAGTCACTTTCTGCCGTGATGTTTGGGACTATCCACCCGCCGACGGTTGGGTTTTAGCCTATACGCTGACCGGTGAGGGTGGGCTTATTTCCCGCAGGCCAGCCACTACAGAAGGCGACGGCTACAAATTGACATTTACAGCCGCCGAAACCGCGGCGCTTGGTCGCGGTGACTACAGATTAATAGGCCGCGTTACTAAAGGTGAAGACGTTCACACGATATATAACGGGGCTGTTGCCGTTAAACAGAACCTCTTTAGTGTTGAGATTGCAACCGATGCCCGGCACCGATTGGAAAAGCGGCTTGATACAATTGAAACGCTGCTAGATGGCCGCGCGCTTTCAGACACTCAATTGCTCATGATTGGCGGTAAGCAACTGCAGAAAATGCCAATGACTGAGTTGATTGTTCTTAAGCAGGAAACAAAAAAGCACCTTAAGCGCCTGCGGAATGAACAGCGAATTTCAGAAGGCGGCGCTAATCACCGTAGAATTCAAACGAGGTTTATGTAATGGGCATGTTGTTCAAGGCTGGCAGCTTCGTTATTAAAATTGGCAGCGATGAGAAGCCTGTAAACCGTAAGGGTGTTAGGATTTCACGCCGGGCTTTCGCCGGTGCTAAAGGCGGCAACCTATTTGCTGATTGGAATACCTCGAACGAAAGCGCT
>JAESRJ010000115.1 GCA_016764715.1 Kordiimonadaceae bacterium
ATCAATTCCATATTCGAATTACGGCTGGTGGTATCAAAAGCAACCAGTTTGCCCAGCAGCTCTACGGTGTTGGGCGCGCCAGTCACTTAGTCAAACTCAAGGATCACGGCGTCTACCATAAGGCTATCGCCTGCTTCGGCGCTTACCGATTTGATGGTGCCGTCTTTTTCTGCGCGCAGGATGTTTTCCATCTTCATGGCTTCCACCACAGCCAGCGCCTGCCCGGCTTTCACTTCGTCACCTTCAGATACAGATACTGAAACAATCAGCCCCGGCATCGGGCACAGCAGAAACTTGGAAGTATCTGGCGCAACCTTTTCCGGCATCATCGCCCGGAGCCGAGCCCCGAGCGCGCTTTGCACGAACACCTCTTTCGAGACGCCTGCGCAGGTTAAGCACCAACCCAGTGCCAACCTGTCAATTTCCATTGCATACACAACATCACCAATCGCTGCACGGAAAAGCGGCTGCCCGGGCTGCCATGTGCTTTTCACTGTGACGCGCCGGTCACCGATCGCCACTTCGGCACGGTCCTCGTACGGGTAAATATTGGTCAGCGTTTCATCACCGTCGATGCTGATAGTCCATGTTTTGCCCTGAGGGGCTTCAACATCCACAATGCGGCCTTCGATTTGCGAAGCACGCGATGCTTCCACCGCATTGATGAAAGTAGCCGCCACAACCATTGCTTCTTTTAGCGCATCCGTCAGCACGCCGCCCAGAAAGCCGTCAGGATATTCTTCCGCAATGAAATTGGTGGTCATATCGCCCGCTTGGAAGCGCGGATGCGCCATCATGGCAGACAGGAACGGGATATTATGGGCGATGCCGCGAATATAATATTCGTCGAGTGCCTTCTGCTGCGCGGCAATGGCTTCTGCGCGTGTGGCACCTGTGGTTACCAGTTTAGCAATCATCGGGTCATAAAACATCGAGATCTCAGCGCCTTCATAAACGCCTGTATCCACGCGTACGGTGTCGCTAATCTCAGGAATTTGGTAGTGGGTCAACCGGCCAATGGACGGCAGGAACCCACGGTACGGATCTTCAGCATAAACCCTTGTTTCCATTGACCACCCGGTGATTTTTACATCTTCCTGTGTCATGGAAAGGGGCTCACCCGCTGCCACACGCAGCATCTGCTCTACAAGGTCGATGCCAGTGATTTGCTCAGTTACAGGGTGCTCAACCTGCAGGCGGGTGTTCATCTCAAGGAAATAGAATTTCTTATTCTTATCGACGATGAACTCAACCGTGCCAGCGCTGTGGTAATCTACCGCCTTCGACAAGGCCACAGATTCTGCMCCCATCGCGGCCCGTGTTGCTTCGTCCAGGAARGGCGACGGCGCTTCTTCWATCACCTTCTGGTGACGGCGCTGAATTGAGCATTCGCGCTCACCGAGGAAAATTACATTGCCGTGTTTGTCGCCCAGCACTTGGATTTCAATATGGCGRGGCTCTTCAATGAATTTCTCAATGGATATCCTGTCATCGCCAAAGCTGGTGCGGGCTTCGTTCTGGGCTGAGATATAGCCTTCGCGGGCCTCTTCATCGTTCCACGCGATACGCATGCCTTTGCCGCCACCGCCTGCTGACGCCTTAAGCATCACAGGGTAGCCAACTTCGGCTGCTATTTTAGCGGCTTCGTCCGCGTCCGCAATGATGCCCATATGGCCGGGCACTGTTGTAACACCCGCTTCGCCAGCCAGTTTCTTGGAGGTAATCTTGTCGCCCATCGCGTTGATCGCAAGCGGATCCGGGCCAATGAAAGTTAGCCCTGCAGCCTGCACAGCCTCCACGAAACTCGCGCGTTCAGACAGGAAACCATACCCAGGGTGGATCGCCTCAGCGCCCGTATCCTTGGCGGCCTGCAAGATTTTTTCCGCAACCAGATAGCTTTCCGCAGCGGTGGCCGGGCCGATGTGAACGGCTTCGTCCGCCATTTCCACATGCAGCGCGTCCGCGTCTGCGTCCGAATAAACGGCCACTGTCTGAATGCCCATCGCCCGCGCCGTTTTAATAATACGGCAAGCAATTTCGCCCCGGTTTGCAATCAGGATTTTCTTAAACATCAAACAGTAGCCCTCTAATTATTTCTTCTTCTTAGTTTTGCTGCGTTTCCACGATAGGAACCACAGCACGCCAACGGCGCCAGCGCCCATCATAAAAAACAAACTGCCACTTATCGCGCCGAATATAGTAGCGCCTAAGCCAAAGCCCACCGCAGCCCCAAGGCCAAAGCCAAATACGCCAACCGAGCGTACTTCCGCCCGTTTGGCAGTGCCTGCAATACGGTCTTCTAAATCTTTCGGTAACGGTCTCGCCATCATATGCCCTCTTCTTTTATTWTTGGGTTTTCAACATTTTTGGCCGTTATTTATAGTCTTAGCATCTCAAACCCCGAAAGCGCACTCTTTTCAAGGGGTCTTCGTCATTGTCCAGGGCGCTTACCCCTTATCGTCAGTTTCGGTTGGATCGCCAGAATCTGTTGGATCGTCTGTAGCTGTTGGTTCCTCATCTTTGAGAGCGCCGGTCCAGAATAAAATAGGGATCACTGAAAGCGCTAGCGCCACCACTAACAACATATATTGTGCCGTAGCGATGGATACAACCGCCAGAATAACAAGCATAGGCACAAGGATATAAATTATTGTTTTGAGATTTATCTCGTATTTTTTGTTCATTATTGTCCCCTACTTGGCAAGAATATTATTGGTCCGCACTTCAATACCTCAATCTTTAAGGTGCCTGCGCCGRTTAGCCCGCCAAATCTGAGCTTGCTGGGACGCCACAAAAAACCCACCTACGATAATCATAACGGGAGAGCCAATATCATATAGAAACCACCATCCGTCATGACCCAGTTTTTCGCCCGTTTTAAACAAAAGAAAAACACCCACTACTATCAAGACAAAACCAAGCACCCAGAGGCGCACATTCACAAGCGTCTTCATAAAATCTCCTACAGCGGAATATTGTCGTGTTTTTTCCATGGGTTCTCTAGATGCTTGTTCGCAAGCTTCTTAAGCCCAGTGATAATGCGCTTGCGCGTGCTGTGCGGCATGATCACATCATCAATGAAACCGCGCTGCGCCGCCACAAACGGATTGGCGAACAAATCTTCGTAATCCTTAGTGCGCTCAGCGATCTTCTCAGGGTCACCACGTTCCTTACGGTACAGGATTTCAACAGCACCCTTAGCACCCATCACGGCGATTTCCGCCTTAGGCCATGCATAGTTCAGGTCGCCGCGCAAATGCTTAGACGCCATCACATCATACGCGCCGCCGTAGGCTTTGCGGGTGATGATGGTGATTTTCGGTACTGTTGCTTCACCGTATGCAAACAACAGCTTAGCGCCGTGTTTGATAATGCCGCCGTACTCCTGCGTCGTGCCCGGCAGGAAGCCCGGCACATCAACAAGGGTGATAATTGGAATATTAAAACAGTCACAGAAACGCACGAAGCGCGCGGCCTTCTTAGAACTATCAATATCSAGACAACCGGCAAGAACCATCGGCTGGTTCGCCACAATACCCACCGTTTTGCCGTCCATCCGCGCCATACCAATGATGATATTCGCCGCGTGGTTTGGCTGTATTTCGAAGAAATCGCCTTCGTCCACAGTCTTCAAGATAACCTCATGCATATCGTATGGCTTATTGGGATTATTCGGGATCACTGTGTCCAGCGAATTGGTGAGCCTTGTCGGGTTRTCAAACGTTGGCCGCACAGGCGGGKCTTCGCGGTTATTGAGCGGCAAGAAATCAAAGAAACGGCGCAACTGCGACAGCGCTTCCACATCATTGGCAAAGGCTTTATCAGCAACGCCAGACTTGGTTGTGTGCGTTGATGCTCCGCCTAACTCTTCTTGTGTAACCACTTCATTTGTAACGGTTTTTACCACATCGGGGCCRGTTACAAACATGTAACTTGTATTTTCAACCATGAAGATRAARTCTGTCATCGCCGGGCTGTAMACMGCCCCGCCMGCGCACGGGCCCATGATCATSGAAATCTGCGGRATAACGCCRGACGCCARCACATTCTGYTGGAAYACGTCAGCATAMCCRCCAAGGGCYGCGACACCTTCCTGAATRCGYGCGCCGCCGCTATCRTTGATRCCRATCATCGGCGCRCCMACCTTCATYGCCATATCCATGACTTTAAGAATTTTRTCAGCRTGTGTTTTGGAAAGRGAGCCGCCAAAGACAGTGAAATCCTGGCTGTATACRTAAACSARKCKGCCRTTGATTGTRCCKGAGCCTGTTACAACRCCGTCGCCMGCMAYCTTRYTATCTTCCATSCCGAAATCGGTACAGCGGTGYTCAACGAACATRTCATATTCTTCRAAGCTACCCTCATCCAGCAGCAAATCRATACGCTCACGTGCGGTTAATTTTCCGCGTGCATGCTGKGTATCAATACGCTTCTGRCCGCCGCCAAGGCGYGCTTCTTCACGCTTATGCTCTAATCGCTCGAGGATCTCTTTCATAGAATATCGTGTCCCTTGTCCCAATATCTTATTGCTGTGACGCGTACCGTCTCAGCCGCATCCCCCCGGTGCTAACACACTATAAGAGCTTTAGTATCTGGTCTGGCGGTTGCTGACCAGAGGTTTTGGCGCATAGCAGCTAATCGYCAGCGCGCAAAAGSKCSACRTAGCGRCAAACAACACGCAAATCGCTATGCAGTAGTTCGCGCTGCTCTTCTGCGTCCTGTTCCACGCCCCAGCCCTCTTCYTGATGGGTTTGGTCAAGRATRCTWGCCGTCCARATATSGTCAAATGGCTTAAATCCGTCCAGATATGCAAGMGCMAGMACCAGCGAGCCAAAGCCACCTGTTAGMTCGTGCAGAGCAGTCAGCATAAAAGCATCGCGCGTTTTCACTTGAGCTGTGAACGTCGCAAGGGCAGAGACATCCTGTTTCACGGGCATAATGCCGTTAGTGGAGTTTAGGCGCGCGCCGTAGGCACCTTCAGCCCAATCCAAATACGGCTGCCATATAGTATTTTGGCGCTCCACAAGCTCTTTGGGCTCGTCGGCGCGGTAACACAGCARRTCAGTMCCAGCGAMGGCCGCGACCTCTTCCGCYACGCCGTCCATCCGWGCAGMAACCCGGTCAATCGCTGTGCTAGCCAACTGCGTCAGCGGCATCGTTTTGGTGTCAATCACGTCCGTTTGCGCGCGCCACTCCTCGGCTACCGCTTCGGCCAAAGCCATAGTCGGCATAGCGAGCGGTGCCTTCAACGGCGTTTTGACAGCACGGTCATCTAGTGCGATGCCGTAGCCCTCGCCCGCGGCTTCTACCGTGACTATTTTATAAAATACTTTCATGGAAATCTCTTAGTCGTCCGATTTAGAGTGAGCTTTTTCAGCTTTCTCTTGCTGCATCTCGCGCGTTACTTTTGCGAGCCTGCG
>JAESRJ010000116.1 GCA_016764715.1 Kordiimonadaceae bacterium
AATGGCCCTCTCTTGGCTGGTGACAGGCTTTTGGTAACAAGTTCACATGGCTACGCGCTTTCTATCTCTCCGTATACTGGAGAAGTGTTAAGTGGCCTTGAAATGCCTGACGGTGCCAGCACCAGTCCTATTGTTGTCGACGGTAAATTTATTGTACTTACGGACAAAGGTGAGCTAGTAGCTTACCAATAATCTAAACTAGGCGAAATCGAATGAGCTTTACCCTTGCAATCGTAGGGCGCCCAAACGTGGGCAAATCCACACTCTTCAACAGGTTGGTGGGCAAAAAAATTGCGCTTGTTGATGATACGCCAGGCGTGACGCGAGATCGCCGTAGTGCGCGTGGCCGCATCGCTGACCTTAAATTCGAAATTATTGACACCGCAGGCCTGGAGGACGGCAAAGGCGACGAGCTTACCGCTAGGATGCGCGCTCAGACCGAAATTGCGCTGCGTGAGGCCGATATTACACTAATGTTGGTGGATGGCCGCACAGGTGTGACGCCGATGGACCAGCATTTTGCTAAATGGCTGCGACGAAGCGATGCACGTGTGATTTTGGCTGCCAATAAGTGCGAAGGCAAGTTGGCGACAGCAAATGTATACGAGGCCTTTAAGCTGGGCTTGGGCGAGCCATTGGCGATTTCTGCGGAACACAATGAAGGCATGGGTGAGCTTTATCAGGCCATCGTTGATATACTCACTGAGCTTGGTATTGACCCTTATCCTGACGAGACTGCAGCTAACGCTGCGGTTAYATTGAAAGAACGCGACTTAGGTCCTGAAGAGGGTGATCTTGATTACGAATTTGATGAAGAAGTAGACGAAGAGCAGGAAGTTAAGCCTTTACGCTTGGCTGTAGTTGGTCGGCCAAACGCTGGCAAGTCAACGCTTATCAACGCGCTTGTTGGTGAGGAACGCCTAATTACGGGCCCTGAAGCAGGATTAACACGCGATTCTATCTCGGTTGAATGGGAATGGGAAGGCTTGGCCGTTCGCTTGTTTGATACCGCGGGTATGCGTAAAAGAGCACGTGTCACAGGAAAGCTAGAAAAACTTGCTGTCGCSGATGGCTTGCGCGCGGTTCAATTTGCGGAAGTAGTTGTTCTGTTAATTGACGCTGAGCTAGGCATTGAACGCCAAGACTTGAAAATTGCAGAGCTTATCGTCTCTGAAGGTCGTGCGCTCGTTATTGCCATCAATAAATGGGATATTGTCGATGACCGTCTGAAGGTTATTCGCAAGGTCAAGGATACGCTAACCAAAAGCCTGCCACAGCTTAAAGGCGTGAAAGTAATAAACTTTTCAGCGCTTACTGGCAAAGGCATTCAGAGTATGATGCCAGCAGTAGCTGAGGCCTACAAACTTTGGAATTCCCGTATTCCAACAGCCGCGTTTAACCGTTGGCTTGCAGACTCTTTGGAGAAACACCCGGCTCCTTCTGTTGCTGGGCGCCGTATTAAAATTCGCTACGGTGCTCAGGTTAAGGCACGGCCGCCGACCTTCTCGCTTTTTTGCAACAGGCCGGATGATCTGCCAGACAGCTATAAGCGGTATCTGGAAAACGAATTGCGTAAAGACTTTGATTTRCCCGGCGTACCGCTGCGTATGTATCTGAAGAAAAGCGCAAACCCGTACGAAGGTCGTCGCCGTGAGAAGAAAAACAGTAAGCGCGGGAAACGTTGGGCTGACTAAGTACTCTTGAGGTTTTTGTAAAGCCCGAGGCACACAAGGACTGCGGAAACTATTCCAGCTACTGCACCAACAAAAATAAGGGCTTGAGTGATGAGCTCAATATTTGGATCGGCACTAAAACCGCTTCCTGCGATTGGCGTGGCTTTGCTCGCACCGAATATAGCGCTTACTGTCAAGCCAATCCATATGAGGTACATACTGTAGAGGCTTGTAAAGTAAGTAGTTTTCAGGAGCGCTGCGTTTAGTTTTAGATGGTTCCATATTAGTCCAAATACCATAAGCGYAAGTCCGCTTTGTATTGCGGCCAAGTGTGCTGACAAGCCCATGCGCGGGTTTAAAAACTGCTGAACGATGCCGCCCTGCAATATTCCAAACAGAAACAGCAAGGCCCCCCAGAATAACAATTTTTTGGTGATAGAGTTTCCTGTGTCGGTCATTATACGCTCTCCCGATAAAATGGATTCTTGTAAAGAAAATACAGCTTAAGTTGATGTATTTTTTGACCTTAAAAGCTTACCCTCTATAGTTCACAACATGAAACAGATATTCCTACTGATAGCTTTGACCCTTTTCCCCTCGGCGTTATACGCCGAAGATAAACGCATCCTTTTTGCAACGGACTGGAAAGCGCAAGCTGAACACGGCGGTTTTTACCAAGCCGTGGCAAAGGGGTTTTACCGAAAGAGGGGGCTGAACGTTGTTATACGGCCAGGGGGACCTCAAACGGACAATCCGCGTTTGATCGCCGCTGGCGCGCTCGATATTGCGATGGCGTCGAATAACTTTCAGCCGTTAAACCTAATAGCAGCCGGCGCCGATGTGAAAGTGGTGATGACTACGTTTCAGAAAGACCCGCAAGTGTTGATGGTGCATCCTGGTGTCGCCGCGACAGGCTTTAAGGACTTGAAGGGGATGCCTATCTTCTTGGCGGACAGTGCCCTTGCAACTTTCTGGCCCTGGCTTCAGGTGCGGTTTGGCTTTGAGAACCGGCACATACGGAAGTACACGTATTCGCTGGCCCCTTGGCTTGTGAACAAAAATACTGTGCAGGAAGGGTATTTATCCTCTGAACCATTTTCTGCCGAACAGGCGGGGGTAAAGCCCAAAGTTTTCCTGTTCGCGGACGAAGGCTATCTAGGCTACGCAGGCATGGTGATGGTGCGCGGCGAATTTCTGAAGGAAAACCATGAGGTTGTACAGGCTTTTGTAGACGCGTCTATTGAGGGTTGGARRGACTATTTGTGGAACGATCCTAGTGCGGGGAATGCCCTTATACTCCAGGCCAATCAGGAAATGACACAGGCTTTGCTCGATTTTGCTCTGAATGCGATGCTCAAAAATAGCATGTTTGGGGAAAAAGAAACTTTAGGGAATATGACTGCTGAGCGCTGGACCAGTTTTTATAATGAAATGTCGGACCTTAAGGTGCTGCCCAGCGGGATAAATGTTTCGGATGCCTATACTCTTGAATTCCTGCCGTTATCTCTTGGTGAAAAATGATGCTTTCAGCGCATGGGCTCGAATTCGCTTTTGAGCGCTCCCAGCCGGTCTTATGCGGTGTAGATCTAAAAGTAGAGCAGGGCGAAATAGTGGCTTTACTGGGCCCAAGTGGCTGCGGGAAAACAACGCTCCTTCGGCTTTTGGCTGATTTATTGCCCTTGCAAGGCGGGAAAATTCGGAGAAAAGAAAACTCAGATTTTGCGCTAGTGTTTCAAGAGCCGTCGTTAATGCCTTGGAGCACGGTGAAAGATAATGTTGCTTTACCTCTAAAGCTATCGGGCATAGACAACCAAGCGCTAATAGAGCGGGTTCTGGAAGAAGTAGGTTTGCAGGATTTTTCGGCTAGAAGGCCCGACGAGCTTTCTGGTGGCCAGAAAATGCGTGTTTCTATTGCTCGTGCCTTGGTTTCGGAGCCTAAACTGCTTTTTCTTGATGAGCCATTCGCTGCTCTGGACGAACTTTTGCGGTTTAAAATGAATGACTTATTACTGAAACTTCGTTCGGCACATCAGCTATYATGTGTATTTGTTACCCACAGCATATATGAGGCCGCCTATCTCGCTGATAGAATAATGGTGATGCAGGGCGGACGGATTTCTGGCGCTATTGTGCCTGGATTAGATCGGAGCCTCRAGCCCGCTGAGCAGCGGTCATCAGCGGCGTTTCATGATGCTGTAAAACAAGTTTCGGCGTTGCTGGTGGACCCGTCAGCGTGAAGCCGGTCGCATATCCGCTTATAGCCGTTGTTGGCTTTCTATCGATTTGGCATCTCTATGTTGATCTGGCAGGCGTATCAAAATTCGTATTGCCGGGCCCCTTGGCAATTTTTCAAGCCCTTTGGCTGGATTTTGGTAGCTTGGCTATTTCTGCCTTGGCGACGCTTAAAGTCACCTTATATGCGCTTGGGCTCGCGGTGTTTAGCGGTGTTCTCTTGGCGCTTTTATTCAGTTTAAGCCGCGCGTTTGAGATGACGGTCTACCCTTTTGCCGTGGTTCTTCAAGTCACGCCTGTTGTCGCAATCGCGCCGCTTGTGGTCATTTGGGTTGGTATTGATAACGTTGATCTGGCGCAAATAATCATTGCCTGGCTTGTGGCGTTCTTTCCTATTCTTGCCAACATGTCGGCAGGACTGAAATCAGTTGATCCAAATCTTAGTGATTTGTTTCGGCTTTATAAGGCTACAGGCTGGCAACGGTTTTGGATGTTATTGTGGCCGACAGCAATGCCTTACCTATTGGCTAGCCTCAAAGTTAGTGGTGGGTTGGCCTTAATTGGTGGCGTTGTAGCTGAATTTGTCGCGGGGTCAGGTGCATCGTCCGGCCTTGCATGGCGTATTATTGAGGCGGGTAATCGGCTGCAAGTTGAGAAAATGTTTGCTGGCCTGTTTTTGCTCGCCTTTATGGGCTCAGCAATTTTTTACGGCTTTGCCTTGCTTGAGCGTGCTATTCTTAGGCCCACGGCTACAAAGCATTGACGACCTGCGACATATTTAACCTTGCCCGGCTTTCTCAATCAGGTTAGCACACTGCAATGTATAGATTTTCTGTAGATAACGACCACCGGCTTGTTGCCAATTGGCTATTCTTCATGGCTTTTGCAGTTTTTCTGATGGTGATTGTTGGCGGTGCCACGCGGCTGACAGAATCTGGTCTTTCCATGGTCAACTGGAATCCTGTTACCGGTGCTTTGCCGCCACTGGATGAGGCTGCATGGCAGAAAGAGTTTTCTGACTATAAAACCAGCCCGGAATACCAGATTAAAAACCACGGCATGAGCCTTGAGGACTTTAAGGGCATATTCTACTGGGAATGGGGCCACCGGTTATTGGGGCGGCTGCTCGGAGTGTTTTTCTTTATACCGCTCGTTTGGTTTTGGGCACGGGGCCAAATACCGCGCGGCTATAAGCCCAAACTCGTTGCCTTGTTTGTGCTAGGTGGGTCACAAGGCCTGCTGGGCTGGTACATGGTTCAGTCCGGCCTAGTGAATGAGCCTGCGGTGAGCCACTACCGGCTGACTGCGCACTTGATGCTGGCGCTGTTTATCTTTGCGGTGCTTTTCTGGACAGCGCTCTCGCTACGAAGGCCAGATCCCGTGCGCGGGACCAGAAAATTCCGGATTCTTACGTTTTTTGTTTTGGTGGTGGCCATTTTGCAGCTCACAATGGGGGCCTTGGTTGCTGGGCTTAAGGCCGGGCATATATTTAATACTTGGCCACTGATGGACGG
>JAESRJ010000375.1 GCA_016764715.1 Kordiimonadaceae bacterium
TATCAGCTTATGCACCAGTAAAAGGCACATGTTTCAAGTTATTCTCCAAATATATAGTGATCGTTATATAGGTGAGGCACATAGAATTCAAACATTCTCTTTGGTGCTAACCGCTGAATTTTTCCGCAAGCCGGTCGATAAACAAACGCACCTTGGTGGATAAGTGCCTACGGTGCGCATAAACCGCATATAACGCGGGCCGGTATGCATCAAATTCTTCGAGTATAACCTGTAAGCGGCCCGCTTTAACATCCTCATCAATTACAAAAGACGGACACCGCACGATGCCATTACCAGCAAGCGCCAGCTCTCTGACGGCCCTGGCGCCCGTGACACGGAGCTTACTGGGCAGCTTCAAAGAAAGGCTCTGTCCATCCTCCACAAAAGGCCAACGGTAGGCGTCATCATACCTGTGCTCAAGAATACATTTATGGTGCACAAGCTCAGAGGGATGCTCTGGGATCCCATGTTCTTCCAGATAAGCTGGGGCGGCGCACAGCGGCACACGCACAGCCATAAGCCGCCTTGCGATTAGAGCTGTGTCTGGCAATTCCGCGATACGCAGCGCAATATCAATACCGTCTTCGACAATATCCACAAACCGGTCCGACAAGCTTACGTCAATCTCAAGGGCAGGATACTCATTTGAAAACTCAGAAATAATATCCATCAAGTGAAGTTCGGCGAAGGAAAGAGGCGCGGTTATGCGCAGCACGCCCTTTGGCGTATTCTGGTTTTCCTGTACTTGCAGATCAAGTTCGTCCAGATCATCAAGCAAAGACCGACAGCGCTGATAATAGGATTGTCCCACCGACGTGGTACTTACTTTTCGAGTGGTACGCTGCAGTAGCCGCACACCCAAAAGGTCTTCAAGATGCGCCACATATTTACTGACAAGCGCCTTCGACAGCTTCATTTCACGGCCAGCAGCTGAAAAACCACCCGCCTCCACCACACCCGCAAACGCCCGCATACAAGCCAATTTGTCCATTACATCTCCATTCTGTCAACAATATGAAGACAATGTATCAATGGATTGACTAATTGTTAATAGGTAATTCCAAGGTCATATTCACTCCAACGAACACAGCGATTAACACGGCGATTAAAACAATCAAAACACACAATGAATTGGAGCACACGATGTCGACCACACAGAACACAGAATATGCTGCCCTGCTTTCACGCCTCACACTCGGCACAATGTTTATAGCGCACGCCTTGCTGAAAATTATGGTCTTCACGCCAGCTGGCTTTGCCGGATACCTAACATCAATCGGCCTGCCTGACCTTCTAACCTACCCAACGATCATTGCAGAGTTTGGTGGCGGCCTCCTCCTAATCGCGGGCATTCAAACACGGATCATTAGCGCATCACTTGCACCCATCTTGCTGGGCTCTATCATTTTTGCTCACGGTGCCAACGGCTGGCTCTTCTCCAACACAGGTGGTGGTTGGGAATTCCCTGCCGTGTTAATCGCCCTTTCCGGCATTCAGATATTGCTAGGCGACGGCGCTTACAGCAGTAAGAAAGTCTTCAGCGGTATGACCAAAGCAACCGCTCAGTAAGAACTAGAACCTCCTTCTCTGGCCCAGCACACGTTGCTGGGCCCCCTCCCAACGAATTGACTGAAGAGACAGAACAATGTTGATAGACGGCATTTGGACAAAAGACTGGCATCCGGTTCAACAATCAGACGAAAAAGGACGTTTTATCCGCCAAACCTCTAGCTTCAGGAACTGGATTACAGCAAACGGAGACGCTGGGCAAACGGGCGCTAGCGGCTTCAAAGCTGAAGCTGGCCGCTACCATCTTTACGTCGCCCTGATTTGCCCCTGGGCATCCCGAACCCTTATGGCGCGCGCACTTCTTGGCCTAGAGGACTTCATCAGCGTCTCTGTCGTTGAACCAGCGCTAACAGATCAAGGATGGAAGTTTGGGCCCTATCCCGGCTCAAATATGGATACGGTAAACGGCGCGAATTTCATGCACGAGCTCTATACCAGAATTGACCCTAACTTCACTGGCCGAGCCACCGTCCCACTCCTTTGGGACAAAGTGACACAAACGGTCGTGAATAACGAAAGCGCGGATATTATCCATATGTTCAATTCCGCCTTTGGTCACCTAACCAGCACCCAAACAAACCTTCGGCCAGCGGACCTTGAGGCTGCCATCAAGGCCAAAAACACATGGCTATACGAAACCCTTAATAACGGCGTGTACAAATGCGGTCTTGCGGTCAGCCAAGAGGCGTACTCAGAAGCACTAAAAGGCGTATTCAATTCGCTCGATCAGCTAGAAGCGGATTTGGCAGACCAAGAGTATTTATTCGGCAGCCGGTTTACTGAAAGTGACATCCGGCTGTTTGTTACGCTTGTGCGCTTTGACGCCGCCTATTTTGGCCTTTTCAAAACCAACATACGAGCCATTGCGAACTATCCTAATCTGTCAGCCTATTTGGAAAAGGTCTATGCGCTACCGGGCATTAACAAGACTGTGAATATCGACCATATCAAGCAAGGCTATTACTCCATCCGCGCACTTAACCCGAACGGCATTGTGCCAGAAGGACCAACCTTAGATTTTATCCAGTAACTGAGAAAAAGCCACGCGTCGGCCAATTAGCAAAGTGGCCGACGCCTACACAAGCCACCAGCTGCGTTACTTGTTTTTGCGCTTCTTCTTTTTATCTTTTTTGGCCTGGCGGATCATTTTCCCCAGTGCACGGTCGCGGCTATGCCGCTCTACAGGCGACCCTGCCCGCGTATCACCCGATTCCAACTTCTGCCACCGTTTAACCCGGCGAGCATCCAAGGCACCGCTTTCAAGTGCCGCGCGGATGGCGCAGCCCGGTTCCGTATCGTGCGCACAATCAGAAAACTTGCAGCCTTGCGCCAGGTCAAGAATATCTGAGAATACCTCGTCCACGCCAACGGTTGCGTCCGTAAGCTCAAGCCCCCGCATACCTGGGGTATCAAGAAGCCAGCCGCCCGTAGGCAAACGGTAGAAAGTCCGACCCGTGGTCGTATGTCGGCCCTTGGCATCATCTTCGCGTATGTCCTGCGTTTCGATATTTTCGTCGCCGACTAACGTTTTGATGAGCGTGGACTTGCCAACGCCCGACGAACCGATCAGTGCAACAGATTGACCGTGCTGGCACCAGACGGAAAGAACACCGGCACTTTCCTTGTCCTTAGAATTGACAATCTCGACTACCAAACCCGGCAACAGGCCGACAGCCTCTTTCACATATTCCTGAGGATTGTCGGTTAGGTCTGCTTTGGTAAGCACTAGCACGGGCGTTACGTTAGCTTCGGCAGCAAGCGCCAGATACCGCTCCAACCGGGCTTTGTTAAAGTCTTTGTTGCAGGACGAGACGATAAAAAGCGTATCGATGTTGGCGGCAATTAGTTGGATTTTATTATCTGTGCCCGGCGCGCGGCGCTTAAACAGGCTGTTGCGACGGAGCAGGCGCTGCGGCAACTCGGTCTCGCGGTTCAGGAGCAACCAATCACCAACTGTTGCCGCCGTTTGCTCATCGTCCAGCTCAGTAACAAAGGCCGGCACCATCTTGTCAAAAGAAGGGTGCGAAACGCGGATCCAGCCGCGATGAACTTCCAACACTTTAGCAGGGAGTGTCTCGGTAAATTCATCGGCTTCAACCTGACTATTGAAGAAATCGTTCCAACAAAAGTCGGCAAGGTCTGTAATATCAAATGCCACTAGTTATGCACCATACGAATAAATCCCAACATGTTGAACTGCCTACGCGAAAGGCTGCAGACTAATAGGCACACTTCAAAGCCAGCCACAAGGCATAGACCCACCTCAGAAGGTAATTTCTAACATTCTGTTGCCGCTCATAAATCCAGCGCGCGTAATAGCCTTTTGCGCGGCAACATTATCACACTCAGTCGAACAGACTGGTGATAGCCCTTTATCCCGGCACATAAGAATAAGTGTCCGCAAAACTGCTGTCGCCGTGCCCTGCCCGCGCATACTTTGCCCCACAACCATGCCAACATCTGCGAAAGGTACCTGCGAAACACTCGGCCGCAGTTCACCTGTCGCCAGCACACCGCCGTCACGCCGCAAGGCAAGCAACTCCCCTCTGGAAATCATACAGCCGTAATAGCCGTTCAGCCATTCCCTGTCAGCGCCGAGTGTAGAATGGGCGAAATCAACGAGTTCAGGTAGTTCCTCTTTGGTCACCACATTAAAGGAAGTGTTTACTGGAAACGCCGGCGCTTCAATGGCATCCCCTTCATCAAGGCGGTACAGCAGCGCGCCCACTTTAACTGTCGTCTGCTTATCCATACACAATGCCAGCGCATGCGCTTCACCAGTGGAAAGACAGGCACCGTCTGCGCCGGTCGCTTCAAGAACCTGTGCGAATATAGCCTCCGCGTCTTGGCCCCGTTCCGCATGGAACTGGAGAATTTTCTCCTCCTCGTTCACCGCACAGTACGCAACGGTTTTGGTTTCAACTGTCACTGCATAATGGTCAGAAAAAGACACAAAAGCCTGCCACATGCCGTCCAAGGCTGATGACAGCGAGCGAATGTAATTGGCCTTGAGGTCAGAAAGACTACCGGCCTCCACTTTTGCTATTTCATACTTCGTCACTTGCCGTAATCCTTATAATTATCAAAAAGCCTATCGATCATAGTATCGAGCGGAAGATCCTCAAACACGGCCAAATAATGCAGCGTCAAGCCATCCAGTTCCATCACAAAACGTCGGGCTAGCACTTCCGCATTGTCGCAGCCTTGGGCGCTGAACATTTCGACCATCGCCTGAAGCAACAGCTCAGCCCGCCCTTGAACAGGTATACGAACAATTTCCTTCAAGTCTGGCTGCACTAGGAGGCTCACTTGGAAAGCTAGATACTCCTTGTTTCCCTCAAGTAGGGCTTGAAAACTATCTAGAAAACCCCGCAAGGCGACGTCAAGAGAAGCCGCTGGCGGCGCAGAAACCAATGCCACGCTGGGCTATTTTACCGATTTTCCTAAAATCAGAGCCAATGTAGGCAAGATAGCCATCAAACTCAATCAACTGAACTATTTAATCGGTAAAGACGATTTAAAAGGCGCAGTTAACGATTTATATCAGGAAAATCCCAAAGTATTTGAAATACTGGATATTCTAATTGCTGTCCGTAAAAACAAAAAAGCCAAAACATTCAACAATCAAGGTGATATTGTCGCCTTAGACAGCTATTTCCATTCGCCCGATAAGATTTTTGAATACATTCAAGAAAGCGGATTGGCTGAAATTTTCCAAAACAAAGACATCACCATCTTCGGTGACGGCTCCCAGACACGCTCATTCTGCTATCGTGATGACCTGATCGAGGGCTTATCAGATTGATGGCGACAGACGATTCGGTCTACAAGCCGGTCAATATCGG
>JAESRJ010000340.1 GCA_016764715.1 Kordiimonadaceae bacterium
GGCACACTGCCTTCATCAAAGACAAAATCTGCATTCTCTTTAAACTCGATAATGCTATCCAAGGTCCAACCGTCGGATCCCGAACCTTTGCCTTTACCTTTGCCCTTGCCCTTGGCAGTTTCAAGGCTGCCATCGCCAACCCAGGCAGCGCCAGTATCATCCACAAGAATTTTAAGGCTTCCAGGAAGGGTGATAACACATGTGAGTTGWGAAATGACRGCCTGMGCMGCCGARGCMCGCAAWGTSAGCACCATAGGCATGCCCGCAGCACCTAGCTTCAGGAGCTGGCGGCGCCGRTTAAGAAATGTTCCWGACTGATCATTCTTCTTTTGCATACTTTTAACCACTCGTCTAAATACCCACAACGCCACTTTAACAGCCTAACATACTGCGGGTCCAGTAAGATTTTGGTTAACAGCCATACGAATGACAAAAGAAATGACGACTGGCGACAAAATCCAATAAACTGCTGCAGTAATTAACCGCGGTATTACTTTAAACTTCAAGCCCCAGGCGCTCTAGCGTTCTATCAAGCATCAGAAGCGCCCAAAGGGATGTGTGGTGATCGCGTTTGCCTGTTATGTGCTCTTCGCCAAGCGCTTTAACGCCTTTCAAATCAAACAACCCCGTGTCCATCAATGCTGTACTATCACTTAGTTTACGCACTTCACCTGCCAGTTCGCCCCGCAACCACGATACCATCGGCACATCGAAGCCTTTTTTCGGGCGGTCAAGAACTTCATCCTGCAATAGCCCCCGCAAGGAGTCTCGGAATATAGCTTTACCTTTTCCTTCCACRATGCGTTCTTCAGCGGGCAATCTCAGGGCATATTCAACGAATTTATGATCAAGAATAGGCACCCGAACTTCAAGAGAATGCGCCATGCTGGTTCTGTCGACTTTTGTCAGAATATCTCCGGGAAGGTACGTTTTTAGATCGATATATTGAACCTGCGAAAGCGCATCGGCATCTTTCACCTGATTTGCAAGTTCCACAAAGCGCTGTTGCGGATGATAGCCGTCTAAGCGTTTCCTCATCAAATCGCTATGAATCCGACTACGGTCCCTATCCGGAATTTTACTAACGCTGTGGCAGTATGCTTCGGGCGAAGACCTGCTTAAGGCTTCAAAAGTTGATTTCGCCCGCAAGAACTGCGGCGCGCGGTCCAATTTAGGGTAAAGCGCTGCGAGAGGTCCAAATATGGCCCGCCTGACACCAAGCGGCAATCGCTGTCTCAGCGTTTCTTCCATCATATGGAACCTGTAACGACGATACCCTGCAAAAAGCTCATCTCCACCATCACCAGAAAGTGCCACTTTCACTTTCTCTCTAGCAAGGCCGCACACTCGATAGGTTGGAAGCGCTGACATATCAGCAAAGGGCTCATCAAAAATCTCTGCCATTCGGCCAATCATAAAACCATCAGACGCCGACGCCAACCGGGATCGGTGATGCGTGCCGTAGTGATCAGCTACAGCTTGAGCGTAGCCACTTTCATCGTACGCCGCGTCCTCTGAACCAATGGCGCAGGTCGCAACAGGATCGCGAGAAAACTTGCTCATCATCGCGACTACAGCCGAGCTATCAACGCCGCCGGACAAAAAGGCACCAAGGGGAACATCTGCGATCATGCGCATTWGCACGGCATCYTCTAGACGGTCCAGTAAATCCATTTGGCCTTTACCGCTTGTCGGTGCAGGCGCTAAATCAGGCGTCCAATAGGTGGAAATTACCAAATCTGGTGATCCTTGCTTTTTAACAAGGGTACAGGCTGGCGGCAGTGTTGCCACTCCTTCCACTATGGATTTTGGGTCTGGCACGTAGCCGAGCATCAGGTARTCCTCAAGGGCATCAAGGCGCAGCTTGCGCCGCAGCCTACTGTGACACAACAACCCCTTAAGTTCAGACGCAAACAGGAACGTCCCATCAGCCAACAAAGTGTAATATAATGGTTTTATACCCAGCCGATCCCGTGCCAAAAAGAATTCGCGCGTCCGTGTGTCCCAAATGGCAAAAGCAAACATCCCGCGTAATCGGCTTACACAGYTTTTGCCCCATTCCATATAGGCTTCCAGCAACACTTCCGTATCTGACAAGGTTCGAAAGCGGTGGCCCAACGTTTCCAGTTCCCGCCTAAGGTGTTGGAAATTGTATATCTCGCCATTGTAGGAAATAACGACTTGGCGGTCGGCGCAATACATCGGCTGAGAGCCGCCTTCAATATCAATTATACTTAATCGACGGTGACCGAGTGCAACAGTTTGGCCAAAATAAAAGCCGTCACCGTCCGGACCGCGGTGCGAGACACTGTCCGTCATTTTCCTGATAGTAGATTGATCTAAATCGGTTCCCGTAGGGACCATCATGCCAGTTATGCCACACACAAACCGCGCCCTTTCGGTGTCGAAATTAATTCCTGCCATAGAAACCTATCGTAGGGAAAAGTCGATAAGAATTTGGATATTTTTTCTACGGCGCGCTGCGAACCGTCGTAAGCTGTCGATGAAATTACGAATACAGCACCAGCCGCCTTACCTTCCAGCAAGCGCTGTTTCACAGTTTCAATTCTTACCCTCATGCCAGTTACTTGAGGGCTGCCATTAACGAAAAAACCCACGAGTACATGCTTTCTCTCCGCTCCTAAACTATAGGTACGAGGCAGCAAGWRCSWWTYTCMAACTCGGATTTCATCTTGGCTGTTGGAAACTACTTCTTTCCACCTTTGGCCAAYGGGYAGAATACCYTTTTGTAGTAAGCTCWCRCCTTGCCCTARCGGACAGTAAAGCCCTGCRGAAATGACAATGGTCTCTGCCGCATTCCGGTATACAAAGCTATAGTGTTGATCGGCCCCGCGGAAAGCCGGGATGCTTTGCCTTGGCCTGCTAGGCAATAACCTGTACCCACAATCTTTGCATTCTGGCGCTGTTATTTCGTTGACCAAAACCGGTAAGCGATTAGAGGGCGGCGCTGCTACGGCCAAAAATGGTACCACCAGTATAGCTATCGCGGCAGCCAGCCTATTAAGGCCAACGGAACCACCTATTCTAAGTTTGTCGTTCTTTGGCTCCGGCGCTGTAATGTCAACCGCGTCTGCGTAGCGATAAGCGAGCGCAATCAAAACAAAGAGCACAAACGAGAGAAACCCCCAGCCGTATACAATATGGTCSACGYCTTTTGCAAAAGACTGGTCGGTAGCCTCCGCAATGAGCAGGATCCCAAGCACGCGTACCGCATTGGCCACTATAGGAATGATTGCAGCAGCGATCATGATCATAAGCCTGCCCTTCACACTGCTATAGGCAAGGTTTGCCAGCAACGCGCCAGTTACCAAGCTGGTGAACAAGAACTTGATACCAGCGCAAGCCCGAGCAACTTCGTAGACGCCGCTCGAAATAGTAATGAGAACACCTTCAGCCTCAACCGACACGCCGAAAAATGGGAGTACTGCAATTACCATTTCAGCAGTGATGGTTTGCAGAACAGGTATCAAACTGATCCCAAAAGGAATAGACAGATAAAGAAACAGGAAGGGGAAAAGAAACCGCACAAACAAAGTTCGTCCAAAACAAACAAGTAACAGGCCTTGGAAGGCTGAAACTAGCGCAACGTGCGAAAGAAATTTTGCATCCGCGGCCTCACCCAGTAACCACAGCAATCCTGAAAACACCACAATTGCAGTGCCGCGCCAATCAAACTGCACTAGCGATACGCTAAAATGCGACCGCCTACTCCAGATCAATCCCACACTTACAAGAGGAACGAGTATGCCGTGGGAAAAGCTATCGACATTCCATACGATATCGGCCAGATGAAAAAGCGTTCCAAACCAGCCCCAGAACAGGCCAATGCAGCCGAGTAAGAAAACAGCAGTGTTCAACCATACTTTCTGACCAGCCGTCACTTTAGAACCTCACCAATTAAACTGGTTAAGTCTTCATACGACTGGTCCCAGGAAAAATGCCCTTTCACGAACTGTTGGCCTGAATTTCCAATTTTTAATGCGACTTGCGGGTCAGCCAACAACTTGCTGACTGACGATGCAAATTCCTTTGCCGAATTCGCAAGCCAAAGATGTTTAGCATGCTCCGCGTTAATGCCTTCATTCCCCAGTTTTGTTGTAACAACGGGCTTGGCCATTGCCATCGCTTCCAGGATCTTATTCTGAATTCCTCGTGCAGTTAACATTGGCGCGACACAAATTGCCCCGGTCGACAACACCGCGGCCATATCTTCCACAAAACCTAACACCGTCACATTCGGGTATGCACTCAAACGTTTAACTCTCACCGGCACAGGGCCGCCCCCAATTGTAAAAGTCGCCGTTGGGTGCTCGTGCCGTATTTCCGGCCAAATATCGCGACAGAACCATTCTACCGCCTCGATGTTTGGCAAATAATCCATCGCGCCTGTAAACACTATATTTTTGGCCCGTACATTACTTTCGTATCGCGACGAACGGAATTGCTCAAAATCTACACCGTTTGGAATACCGCATATTTCACCAGGCTTGCCAGGCCGCATGCCTGCAAACAGCGATGCTTCATCCCTGCTTACGAAAACGGAGCGCTCGCTTAGCATAGAGACCGATTTCTCAAACTCCGCCAACTTCACAGCCTCACGCCCATAGATCCATGACATTGGCCAGGACGCCACTTCCGCATAGGCGCGCCATTTTTCAGAATCAACATCTACAAAATCACAAACCACCGGAACCGCAATATCGGGTGGTAGCAGCGAGGCCGTAGCGGCGGAAAACAGATAAACGAGGTCAACATCCCCTGATTCAAGCAAATCCCGAGTGAAGGACCTTAATTTTCCGTGCGGATAGGCATTTTCCGTTAACGACTGCCCACTTAGCAGACCACGTAAACTTAGTATTTTCTGCTGGAGGGGCGACGTGTATTGAAAGCATGTTGATGCCATGTGGCGGTTTAGAAACGGCTCATGTTGACGGTCATCGACCGTATCGACAAAACAGCCCAAATGAACTGTATGATCTTCGGCAAGGCGCTTCAGAAAATTCCAGGAACGAATTTTATCGCCTTTATTGGGCGGATAGGGAATTCGGTGCGCAAGAAACAGGATGTTTGCCATGTGCGCTTAACCTAAATGCCGACTAAGAAAAGGACCAATAAAATTTGCCACAGGAAGCGGCAACTTTTTCCAAACCGTCACCATTAGCTCAAACTTTTTGTTAGTGGGACTAACATCCTTTTTCTCCACGCCGGCAGCCGTCTTTGTTTCATACTCCAGAAAAGTAGGCGTAAAACCCCAGTTTCTCTTAAACTTGAAGGGCCCGGTTCCATCTTTGCTTCGCCCAAAATCAAATAGGCTATAGCCCTGCCCTACAGCCCTACACATCAGTTTATAGTACA
>JAESRJ010000117.1 GCA_016764715.1 Kordiimonadaceae bacterium
GCATCAGTTCACATGGCTTGGCATCCGTTAGAGCTCAAGTGAACAACAAGTGAATTTTAGGGCGCGCAGGTCTCGCTGCGCGTCCCTAAAACCGCTCAATCACTCGAAACTGTTCACATACCAACTTCATATTTTGTGAGAAAACGGCTTGCCGCGTAAAATAGGCTTCATGATCAGCACGCCAGTTTTCCAGCGAACGCTCACCTTCCCCTTCAAGAAAGGCAAAGTCAGCCGACACATCACAGAACCGGACAAAATCAACAACCGTAATTTCAATGATACAGGCTTTTTTTCCGCTACCATCCAATACAATTTGGTGCTCGCCAACTTTGCTCAACACTTCTGTTTCAGCTTCGAGGGAATAGCACGTCGCGGTTTTGATTCCGGCGAGGACCAGCGCAAGAAGTTTATCCGCTAGGTCCGAACTATCGCCAAACGAAAATGCATAAAGCTCTGTTGAACCTGTATCTGCCGCCGAGGTCACAATTAATCCTCAGTTACCCAAGTAACATGGCCCATTTTGCGGCCGTCGCGTGGGTCATGTTTGCCGTAATGATGAAACGCAGCGGTAGGATCTGACATATATTTTTCGAAATCCAATATGTCTTTGCCGAGCAAATTCTTCATTACGATTTTACCGCGCGCATCTGTTGGCCCTAGTGGTAGGTCGCATATCGCACGCACATGCTGTTCGAACTGGCTGGTTAAGGCGCCTTCAATCGTCCAGTGGCCACTATTGTGAACCCTCGGGGCAATCTCATTAACGGTAATTTCACCCTTAGCGTCGTTTACAAACATTTCCACTGCCAGCACCCCGATATAGTCAAGTTCATTGGCGATGCGAGTGGCCAGCACTTTGGCTTTCGCTTCAATCATTTCATTGATATTGGCGGGTACCGTCGTGACATCCAGCACGTGATTTTTATGAACATTTTCAGCCACAGGAAAAGCAGCCACGTCTTCCGATACACTGCGCGCAACAATTACSCTGWTNTNGCGRWSAAWRSYNAATRMWGMMCTSRWSRRKKKCTGGCSMKMMTKWSSWGMYSWSMAWCACAGCATCAAAGTCACGCTTGGATTTCACCATGACCTGACCTTTACCGTCATAGCCAAAACGCCGTGTTTTAGCGACCGCCGGCCGTCCGATTATAGCAAAGGCAGCTTCAAGTTCTTCGCGGGTATCAAAAATCTCGTAGGGTGCCGTAGTCGCCCCTGCCTTAATCAGAAACTCTTTTTCACTGAGTCTGTCCTGCGAAATTTCTAACGCTTTACGGCCGGGACGCAGAGGCTTGATAGCCTCAATGATCTTGGCCGTGGCGGAGGGGATATTCTCAAATTCGTATGTCACGATATCGACCGACTGCGCAAAGGCTTTAAGCGCCTCTTCGTCATCGTATGCGGCGATCGTGACTTTATTTGCCACATGAAAAGCCGGGCTATGGGTATCTGGGCAATATATATGAATTCGGTAGCCAAATTTAGCGGCGGCAAGGGCGATCATACGGCCCAACTGGCCACCACCCAAAATACCGATCGTCCCTTCAGGGTTGATCCTAGTCATGTTCTAACTCTTACTTAATCGCCAGAAGGCGCATCAACCGGTTCTTCAGCAACACTAGCCGTTTGCCGAGCCCGCCAATTATCAAGCTTCGCCGCAACAGTATCATCCATCAATGCTATCACGGAAGCTGCCAAAAGCCCTGCATTTTTTGCGCCAGCCTTGCCAATTGCAAGCGTACCCACAGGCACACCGCCAGGCATCTGCACAATCGAAAGCAAACTATCCTGCCCAGACATTGTGCTTGACTGAATAGGCACGCCGAACACCGGTAGCGGTGTCATAGCTGCTGCCATCCCTGGCAGGTGCGCTGCGCCGCCTGCACCGCCAATGATCACTTTAAGGCCGCGTTCTTTTGCAGATGTGGCGTACTTATACAGCCTGTCCGGCGTCCGGTGCGCAGACACAATTTTTGTCTCAAACGGGACACCAAGCTCTGTTAGCACATCAGCTGCGAGCTTCATTGTGGGCCAGTCAGATTGACTGCCCATAATAATTCCTACAATTGGTAACGTTTCGCTCATTGATTTAGCCTATCCTAAAGGGGCGAAAAACCGCAGTAAACAATTGTTTGGGCGCCTGCGGAGCGCGCATTATAGGTATGGTTGTGGGCTTTGCAAGAAAAGCCTTTTCAATCAATTGGTCGTCAAGGCTTGCATGTGTAAACCCTTTGACGGCATAATAGGTTAACGCTCTGTTAGAATAAAGTGGCTACAGATTAGTACATGAAAGTTAGCAACACACCCGGAATTGTCAGGACCGCACCCACGGGCCCAATAAAACGTGCGAAAGAAACCGGTCGCACCTCAGGCACCTCTGTTCCCCGCACTATTCAGGATACTGTGCAGGTAATGGGCATTCCGCCTGAAGAAATGACCGCGCGGGTGCAACAGGCTATACTTGGCTTAATGGAAGAGGTCGACAGCCTTAGGCTCGAACTTGACCATACCCAGCGGCGCCTGCGCGAAAGCGAAGATGTTGCGGATACAGACGCCCTATTACCGATTCCGAACAGGCGCGCTTTTGTCCGCGAACTTAACCGGATGATATCCTTTGCCGAACGGTATGGCACACCATCAACCCTTGTATTCATTGATTTAAACGACATGAAAAAAATCAATGACACATACGGGCACGAAGCAGGCGACCAAGCGCTGTTTCATGTTGCCAAAACGCTTGTTGAACACGTGCGTGGCACTGACGTAGTTGGCAGGCTAGGCGGTGACGAGTTTGGCATTATCCTCGCGCAAGCCGACGAGACAGTCGGCGCTCAAAAGGCTGCCGAACTGGCCGATGTCATCACGAAAAACCCGGTCATACTTGGCGGCGTAAGCCAGAACATGTCCCTCGCTTTTGGCACCTATACGTTCCGCTCGGGCGACAAACCGGATGACGCGCTCGATAAGGCTGATAAAGCTATGTACGAGAATAAAAAAGAAATTAAAGGCGAAGAAAATATTCGCTAAGGAGCAACGGCGCAGTCAARACCGCGCAAGCTTTCGACAATCAAGCAATGATATCTGGAAGTAACAAACTGTGAAGGCGTTCTATTTYGTCTTTCAGGCTCAGCTTGCGCTTTTTCATACGCTGGACCTGCAACAGGTCAAAGGTTCCTGCCATTAAAACAGCTTCGATAGCACCGTCAAGATCCCGGTGTTCTTCCATCACACCAGCAAGATGCTCCCGAACCCTGTCTTCGTCCAAATCCATAGAAGTGTCCCAATTGATCGCCTGCGCAAACTTATACCACGGCCATAGGCACTATTGAAGCGGGTTCGCCATAATTGCTTGAAAGAAAAGCGTCATTTTCCCCAGCGAGGCAGATTAGCCACGTGGATATCAAACAAATCAAGCACACGGCCAACGGTGAAAGTCACCATGTCGTCCAGGGACTGCGGCTTGGCATAAAAGGCAGGAACTGGCGGGGCAATGATGGCGCCCATTTCCGATAGTTTGGTCATTGTTCGGAGATGGCCCGTATGAAAAGGTGTTTCGCGCACCATTAAAACAAGCCGCCGCCGCTCCTTAAGAACAACGTCTGCTGCTCGGCTCACCAAGGATCCCGTGATACCTGTCGCGATCTCGCCCATAGTTTTTATGGTGCAAGGCGCCACAATCATGCCGTCTGTCAAAAAAGAGCCGCTGGCAATAACAGCGCCAATATCTTGAACCGGATACACATGGTCTGCCAAGTTTTTTACGTCTTTGACCGTCGTGTCCAATTCTTCAAAAATCGTGCGCTCCGCTGCCTTTGACATCACCAAATGTGTTTCAATATCCGCGGCCCGCAACAGCTCCAACGCTTTAACGCCGTAGCATGCGCCGCTGGCACCCGTTAGGGCAACTATGATCTTTCGCTTACGAGTCTCTGACATTTCGCTTATTTTTCCGATGTATTCACTAAAAATTTACGTCTGCTAAGTGCCAGAAGATACAGGCTTACTCCTGTCAGGCCAATCTTTTCCGTGACAAGAGGCTTAGCAAGTGCTGGAATACCCCTGTAACTTCACATCAATAGACAGGAGTACACCATATGAGCCTAGAAACGCATGTTGAAGCGCTTAACCTAAAGCACGCCCATGTAGATCAAAATATTGTTGACGAAGAAACCAGGCCCTTTCCGGACGCCATGCGTCTGATGCAGCTAAAAAGAAAGAAGCTGCGGCTCAAAGAAGAACTCGGGAAAATCGACTTACAGCATTAGCTAAACAACTATAGCTATGATTAAAAAAAGAGCGTGAGGTTAACCCCCACGCTCTTTTTTTGTCCAAATTCAAAAAGCTTTTTAGCAGCAAAAGTCTGAATTATTCGCTCGCTTCACTCACTTCAGCCTTAGCGTCATCCGCTGAAGCGCTAACTTTGGCAGGCTTTTTCGCCGTCTTCTTTTTTAATATGCTCGGCATTTTTTTAGTGGCTTTTTTCTTGCTGGCCTTGATCGCTGCGGCAGCTTCTGCTTTTTCTTTGCGCGTGGCAGCCAACTGAACGGCATCATCAAGTTCAAGCTGCTTGCATAAGCCCAAACCAACCGGATCATTTGGATGAATATTTTTGATATTCCAGTGCGTACGGTCCCTGATGGCGCTGATCGTTGGCTTGGTAGTTCCAACTAGCCTGGAAACTTGTAGATCACTTAACTCCGGATGGTGCCGTACCAGCCAAGCAATTGCATCTGGCTTGTCCTGACGTTTGGAAAGCGGCGTATAACGTGGGCCCTTTGTACGGGTCATCGCCTTAACATCGTCTTCAACGATTATCAGCGACGCAYTCGGGTCAGCCTCACAGCGGGCAATTTCGTCTTTAGTAAGCTGGCCACTTGCGGTGGGATCAAACCCAACAATATTGATGCCAACAGTGCCGTCAGCCACGCCCTGGATTTCCAGTTCGTGCAAATTGCACAGTTCGCCAATTTGTTTAAAAGTAAGGCCTGTATTGTCCACAAGCCATACGGCAGTTGCCATTGGCATTAAAGGTTGTGTCATATTGCTATCCTAACTCTAAATAAATCTTCCCCATACGCAGAAAGGCGCTTTGCCAATCTGACCCCAAATTTGCCTTAAGCATTTTTAAATAGGGGGTGGGAGAAATTTCTCTTACCCCACCCTTAGCAGGTCAATCAGGCGCTGTCACCTGCACAAACAGGCAAACGTAGGTTTTGGTGGTACTGCTACCGCTATTTCTCGAAGCTAAGGATAATTTTGCCTTTATGGGTACTTGCCTGCATCAAGGCATGGGCTTTCGCTGCGTCCCGACAGTCAAAAACCGAATCGATCATTGGCATCACTTCCCCCGCCTCTATCAGCGGCCACACCTTTTCTTTA
>JAESRJ010000341.1 GCA_016764715.1 Kordiimonadaceae bacterium
TTCGTGCCGTTTAATGCGCTGGCTTTCAAGTGGGGCGCCTACGGTAAAATGCCGTATTTTCGGTCGTTGGTGTTTACGACTTACTGTTCGGTCTCTGCAAGCATTTGGCTGACCGTGCCGCAGCATCTTGTTGCTCAGGTTATGCTGGGGCATCCGCTTCTGACAACTGTGATCAATTTGATTACGGTTGGCAGCGCGCTGCTGACGGTGGTTTTCTTCTTTTTTGGCTATAAAAACCTGCAACAACGYAGTGGCATGAGCAGCTTTTTGCGTACTTTGCTTGCGGTTTTCTGGACAGCTGTRGTGATGCTGATCGCTTTCGTGGCTGCTACAGCATTAGTAGTTGGCTACTTGTATCTGACGGACGGTCTGCAAAGCTGACCTGCGCTTTAAGGTGCCACCGGGGTAATTTCGCTTATTTTTACTTCGCCCGGTGCATGCGGTAGCGGTTCCATTCATAGATGGCGCGTGCAAGGATATGCTCGTACAGCCACGCGGTGACAGGGTGAATGACAGGCCATTTCAACAGGGCCGCYAACCARCGCCAGCGCGGAATTTCAGCCCATATTTTTATCAAGCCGTCAATGCCTTCAGCCGGTTTTCCGTCTGCACCAATTGTGTAAATACGGCGGTAGGCCATATCYTGRGTRATGGCATAGTCTTTCAGGGCGTCAGCGTTTTCAGGCTTTGAGATATCAACCCAGTCAAGCGCCGCACCTGCTTTTTCGCCGTGGCGTTTGTAGCGCATCATCTCGCTGCGGCAGATGGGGCAGGCACCGTTATAATAGCTGGTGGTGAGGGCTGGGACTGGCCCCCGGTTTGGAGTTGCTGCTGGCCCGCGGGTGGTAGGGGCTGGGTTCGCCGTGGCTGGTTTGTCGCTGGTGTCCATTGGCTTTGCTYTGCTTGCTCTCACCGCCTTTGAGGTTGAGGTGAGAATTTGTATCCAGTTATTTCAGGGCAGAATGTTTCCGTCTACTAGACAAGTGGTTTGAGGCCACGGGCGTTTCAAGCATTTCAGACGCTATGCGTCACCGCGCCGCACATGCTGGACCTTTTTGAAAAGAATGCTGCCGGATAAGCAGATTGTGATGAAATTGGCAACAATCAGAGGCCCGCTATCAATTACAAGGCCGTAGATAAACCAAAGCCCGATGCCGGTAACCGTTAAGCAGTACATGCCCAGCGATATTGCCTTGGTATCATCTGTCCGCCATACAAGCAGCGCTTGCGGCACGAAGGCCAGCGTTGTTAAAGAGGCAGCAATATAGCCAAGCAGGTCAACATAGGGCAGGTCGGGCATAGGACAGCTTTCATTATAGTGTGGTGGTCTGCGCCAAGCCAAGTGCCCTGAAAGGCTAGTTTGTACGCGTGCCTTATTTCCTAGCAGTGGGCGGGCCGCAATGCCACCGAAAACGTACCGGCTGAAACCAGCTGGTTTCGGTTGCTAGCTGCTTGAAAGGCGCGCGCTTTGCGGGTTAACGCAATGCCAACTATATGCGCGGATAATGGGCGAATAATGGGCGGATAACGGGGCCGAGGTTTGCAGCCAACGGTGCGCCTCTATAGGGAAAATGATAGAGTTGATTGAGCGCGGTATGCGCGGAGTTTGGCGTAAAAAAGTAAATGGTAAACAGTAGGAGCTGGAACATGGCTGCGTTTGGCAGAGTTTGCATTGCGATTTTACTGCTTGGCAGTARTCCTGCCTGGGCAAAAGAAGCCGCTRTTGCGCCGCTGTCTGAGACCAAGATTRTCTTTGGGTTTGTTAATTCTCGCCCTGTTGGATACATAGAGAACGGGGTGGTTAAAGGGTCGGCTAACGAGCTTTTTATGAAGGCGATGGCCAAACTGGGCCAACCTTATGAACTCAGAGTACAGCCGATAAAGCGGATTTACAGGCGGCTGGAATCGGGTGAGCTGCACGGCTGGTTTGGCGTGCATGGGTCCGCACAAATGGCTGAAGCCACAATCAGTGGTAAGCTGCCCATTGCAAACCTTATGCTGCATCTCTATTCGCAAACTAGGGGCGGCGTGCCGTCTTTGTGGGATGTGTTTGATGTGCAGATCATCACGCTGGCCGGTTATAAATACGGTGGCTTCAAGCAGCAACTTATCGATAGCAAAAAAAAGGTACGTTTTCTCGACGCAAACAATCATGCTGCAGCCTTCGCCATGCTACGGGCTGGGCGGGGCCAGTATGTTTTGGCCTATCATGCCGAAGCATTACGCGTAATGGATAAACTCGCGATGGAAAACATCAACGATGTGATGGTCCAGGATATTCCGCTTTTCATTATGGTTTCAAAAAAGGCACCGCACGCAAAAGCGATGCTTGCCCTGATCGAGCGCGGTATTATTGACGTTTGGCGCACAGAAAAAGCACTGGCTGAAAATTGATAGTTTTCTCAACACTAAATTTTACTCTGCTTTCAACTGACWTGGCGGCAATTMTGGCCAAGGGGGCATGGCAAATATCGTAKGTTTAGAATTCGTCCCGTTGRTCTAAAGAAATTCTGGTTACGGAAATGCCCCCATTGGCCGTAGGCTTTCTCCAAGCGAATAGGAGAGACCCATGCCGCACGGAAACCAGCCCAGCCCTGCCTTGCAATTGGCGCAGCTAAATATTGCCACCACACAGTACTCGCTTGACGGCCCTGAAATGGCTGAGTTTATGGCGGCGCTTGATAGGATTAATGCGTTGGCGGARGCATCTGACGGCTTTATCTGGCGCATGCAGGATGATAGCGGCAACGCCACAGGCTTTACGCTTTATGATGATAAAACCATCCCCAATATGAGTGTCTGGCGCGANCAGMGMNCAGSMTGYTNGAMTRYGKYYRTRMGKSCRYYSAWACCGMGKKTCTCGCGCGGCGTAAGGAATGGTTCGATGTTGTGCGGGAAAGCACTTCGGTGCTGTGGTGGGTGCCTGCMGGGCACAGGCCAACCCTTGAAGAAGCCGGTAAACGCCTATCTTATATGCGGGAACACGGGCCAGGCCCACAGGCCTTCACTTTCAAGAAAGCTTTTGATGCCGCGGGTGAGCCCGTTTAGGCCGCCTGTACCCATATTCTGGATACAGTTAAAATGTAACGCGGCGTAAGCCTTTGAACTAACGCGTTGATTTAAGGCCCGCGGTTTCAATGCCCGCACGGCCGCATTCAGCATCCTGGGCGCTGCTCGCGCCAGATACCCCTACAGAACCCAGAAAGCCACCGTCGTTTGTAAAGATTGCTTCGCCGCCTTCAAAGATGGCAATGTTTGGTGCATGGCCTAGCGCTGGGAACTCTTTTGACCGTTCAGCTGCACCCTTGGTGGCGCGCGAGAATGAGGCTGAGGAACTTGCTTTCCAATTGGCAATTTCGATCGAACCCAAGTGAGCCCCGTCCATCCGCAGGAAGGCCATCATRTTTCTACCCTGATCAAATACAGAGATATTCACTTTGAGACCGGTTTTTACGGCGAACGCCTGACAGCCCTCAATGATTGCTTTGGCAGATTTTGTCGTCAGCGCGGCGCGCATATCCTGTGCAGCAACAGGTAGCGTTATCGCAGCCACGGCCGCCGTAGCAGTTAATGCCAAAACAGCGCGATGTAGTGATTTTTTCATATGAAGACTCCCTGATATTAAACGGCATGGGCCAGATTTTCRCATCTTAACCCAAATTCATCGTTGCACTAGAAAGCAGCTATGGTGCCGAAAGCAACAAAAATATGCYCCTTTTTTGAATAGGTTGTTTTGAAGGTAYGGCCTTTTTGGTGTACAGGTAGCTAAGATTCTAGGGARGTCAACGCAATGGAGGGCTTAAGTTGCTTTAATCCCATTAAAAACCTGTTTCATCACAGGTTTGTGAAGGGTGCTTGTCTCACTAGAGTAGCGTTCGGCTTTATGTGGCCCTAGGGTCACGGGGAATATTATGTATTCGCTCTTTACTGCGGAAATAAAAATACAGTCATGTGTCCGGCGGACGGAAGATCTGCCRGAAACCGAAAAAACAAAAGCTAAAATAAAGGGAAACCAAATGCGTAAATTATTAACAGCTGTAGCGGCAGCGGCTTTGATGGCCTCTGCWGGGGCGGCAATRGCAAACGGCSCAGCGGTGATGGATCATCACGCTGAAGGCAAAATGATGAAGTTCAGCGGCGCGATGATGGATAAAGCGCTTGCGGCTCAGGAAGATGCGGTCAAAGCGCGTTACCAGTACCGTCACCCTAAAGAAACGTTTGAGTTTTTTGGCATTACGCCAGGAATGACAGTTGCAGAGGTGTTGCCAGGCGGCGGTGGTTGGTATTCAAAAATYCTTATGAATTACCTTGGYGAAAAAGGGACCGTTGTAGGCGTAGATTACAATATTTCTATGTGGGATGTGTGGGTTCCTGGAGATAGCGAACGCGCCGTAAAATTCCGTGAGGAACGCAAAACATGGGCCGATAAATGGGCAAAAGACGCGCAGGAATGGCGCAGCGAAGGCAGTGCTGTTATGGCTGCTGCTGCTCTTGGGGCTCTGCCTGAAGATATGAAAGGGACGGTTGATGTTTTCTTCCTGCCCCGTGCGATGCACCACCTGAACCGCTTTGAAGATAAGGGTGACTTCCTGATGCCAGGCCTGAAAGATATGTATGCCGCCCTGAAGCCGGGTGGTATTGTCGCGATTGTTCAGCACAGAGGCTCTGAGGAACGCGACGATAARGCATCCACGGGCAGCGCAGGCTATATGAAACAGTCTGCAGTGATTTCAAAAATGAAAGCAGCAGGATTTGAGTTTGTCGCTGCCAGTGAAATCAATGCGAACCCTAAAGATCACGCTACTGATACTGATGTTGTTTGGCGTTTACCGCCTACATTCGGCGGTGCACCAGAGGGCGAAGAAGAAGAAGCAAAGGCTGCTCGCATAGCTAAAATGACAGCGATTGGTGAGACCGACCGCATGACGTTGAAGTTCCGCAAGCCTGCGTAGCAAACTACCGCGTGAAATTGTTAAAAGACGGTTGAGCTTCGGCTCCGCCGTCTTTTTTGTATCTGGCACGAGCCTTTCCCATAACATAATGCTGTGATATCTATAAACTTACGTTTATTTTGACGCGCACCTAGTTACATCAAGGAACACATGAGTTTAGTGTTCAGCCCGAATGCAAAATATAAAAACCAATAATCCAATACCGAAACAGTCTAGGGAATACTGATGAGAAAATTACTGACAGCAGTTGCTGCCGTTGCACTTCTTGCGGCCTCAGCAACCACCATTGCCAGCGGCACAGCGCTTTTTGAGCACCACGGCGAAGCAAAAATGAAGTTTGACGGCGCTAAGCTTGAGAAAATTCTTGCGGCCCAACCGGACGAAGTGAAGGCGCGTT
>JAESRJ010000342.1 GCA_016764715.1 Kordiimonadaceae bacterium
CAATAGCCTCTGAATCGTGGCCATCAACCGCCTGTACGTTCCAATTGGCGGCTTCAAAACGGCCGTGCATATCTTCGCTGGTTGAGAGGTCGGTCGCGCCGTCAATTGAGATGCTGTTATCATCCCACAGCACAATCATCTTTGACAGTTTAAGGTGCCCAGCGAGCGAGATCGCTTCTTGGCTAACGCCCTCCATCAGGCAACCGTCGCCTGCAACGATATAGGTATGGTGATCGGTAATATCATCGCCGTATTCCGCGTTTGAAAGCCGCTCCGCGATGGCCATGCCTACAGACGTCGCCAATCCTTGGCCAAGCGGGCCCGTTGTCATCTCAATACCAGGACATTCACCAAACTCAGGGTGGCCAGCCGTTGGGCTGTGCAGCTGGCGGAAGTTTTTAAGGTCTTCAATCGTTGGGCGCTCATAGCCTGTAAGATGCAGCAGCGAATATAGAAGCATTGATCCGTGGCCGGCGGAGAGAATAAACCGGTCCCGGTTAGGCCAAGTTGGCCGCTTTGGATCGAACTTCATAAATTTGGAAAACAATACTGTCGCCACATCGGCCATGCCCATCGGCATGCCTGGGTGCCCAGAATTTGCTTTCTGGACAGCATCCATGGACAGAGCGCGAATTGCGTTAGCCATATTATTGTGAAGATCAGTATCGGAGAGTGCGGAGTTTTCGCTCATGTCAAACTACTACTTTAGGCCTGAAAATGCGGCAGCGCTGAATTTGGGTCAAAATGGCCGGGACACAGCTCATAGTCAACACCTGAAARCGCKGYSTCYGCYGCTTTTCKRAAGAATTTCTTATCTCTGAWTGCAGSAGTGATTGACGCGSATCAGGCAAACACCCTATCYTSASTGWAATTTCGCTATRAGRCTGACTATTTGGTCAGTTTTYKGACYRTAGKGRATTGAGGGGAGAACAGCATGGCAAACGCACCCAAAAGTGACGAATTGGAAGATGCGCGAGCGCGACTCGAGGCAGCCCTTTCATCCTTGGCACAAGGTGTTGCCAGTTCTCGTGATGCGCTTGACATGGCAGCGACTGTTGCTAGTGACAATGCTGCCACGACGGCTCGCCTGGAGACGCTGGAAAAAGAAAACCTCAAACTTCACGAGCAAGTCGCAGCGTTCGCTTTGCAGCCAGAACCTGCCGGCCCCGCAACTAACGACGAAGCTATTACCGCACTGGAAGCAGGAAAAGCCCGGCTGGCTAAAGAAAACCAGGAATTAGCGCATAGCAATACTGCCCTGCTTGCGGAAAAGGCCAGTATCCGGGAAGATTTAGACAAAACAATTGCCGAACTTGAAGGCATGATGGCGGAGGCTTAAATGACGCAGTTAACAGTAGATATCAACGGCAAACATTATCCCTTAGCCTGTGCAGACGGCGAAGAAGCACACCTGCAAAAACTTGCCGATTAYGTYGACGGMAARGTCCGKGACCTTGGCACAAAGYTAGGCCATGTWAGCGAAGCTMGGCTTAYSCTRATGGCRGCGCTYATYATTGCRGACGAACTGAATGAAAGCMGYGAGGSCAARGGCGGYTCAAGCCTTATCGGCGCGCTYAGCGAAAGCGAYATGGCCAGCGTRCTGAATGAAGTCGCCAACGAAGTCGAGGCAATGGCCACAAAACTTTCCGCTGAATAAACTCGCCCTTGGAGGCCGTAACCGGTTCAACGAACGATTTTTTATCTAAATTGCCCGCGTGCTATTGCAGACCGGCCTCAGAAAGCATAAATATAGCGAGCGGGTACTGCGCTGTGCGCAAGATATGAAGTAATCCCCGAGGCTATAAGTTCTCTGAGGGAGCTGTCCCTGGTTCGGATCGTGGTCCTTACCATTACGGCGCCCACCTAATTTATTAGGCATTGGAGGATACAAACGTCAACGCGGCAGAGGTGGTCCCGCACCCACTTTCCAAGTTCACTACATAAGTAAGAGGGGCTATTTTGAGCACCGTACAGACAGGCTCAGAAAAAGCAGCCTTTCGCCAGGAAGCAAAGCGCATTCGTTCCGGTGCGGCAAAGTTATATGCCGTGAGCGCTGCTGAACGTGCAACTGTCCACGCGTTAAAACTTCTGTCCTCCTTTGAAAAAACCTCCGTTGTGGCGCTGTACTGGCCAATCGGAGACGAGCTTGATCCGCGTTTTCTGCAGCATAGTTTGGAGAAGGCTGGGTGTGTAACCGCCTTACCTGTTGTAACAGCCAAAGATAAACCGCTGGAATTTAGGTGTTGGGGTATTGGTGACCCTTTGGAACAAGGGTTGTTCGGCACCCAACAGCCCTCGGGTGACGCTCCGAGCGTTACGCCAAACGTACTTATCGTGCCGCTACTGGCCTATGACGCAGATTGCTACCGACTGGGCTGGGGCGGCGGCTTTTATGACCGCACACTTGCAGCAAACAGCTCGGTCAAAGCATTTGGGTTTGCTTACGGCGCACAAATCATAGATTATATCCCCAGAGAAGAGCATGACTGGCCRCTTCAGGGAATTATTACCGAAGAGGGWGTGGTTTTGCCGARAKTTTTGCCGGCATAGGRCCCRAAAAGCCTTGCGCCGAAAGCCAACTATAAGGGTGCGAATTTTATGCGATTACTATTTTTGGGTGATTTGATGGGACGTGCTGGCCGCACAGCGGCAATCGACGCCCTGCCCGACCTTCGCGAAAAACTCAAATTAGACTTTGTCGTTGTAAACGCAGAAAACGCAGCGTCAGGCTTTGGCACCACCAGCAAAATTGCTGGGCAGGTTATTCAGGCCGGCGCAGATGTTCTTTCCGGCGGCAACCACACTTTTGATCAAAAAGAAATTCTCAGCGTTATGGGCAGCGATACCCGTATTTTGAGGCCTATCAACTACCCACCCAGCACTCCAGGTCGTGGATTTTGCGTCTATAACGCGCCGAGGGGCAAGAAAATTCTGGTGATAAACGCCATGGGCCGTGTGTTTATGAATGCAATGGATTGCCCTTTCCGTGCCATTGATGACGTGCTTAAAAAATACCGGCTCGGGGCCACGGTTGACGCCATCCTTGTAGATTTTCACGGCGAAGCGACGTCGGAAAAAATGGCGATGGGCCACTATCTTGATGGCCGTGTAAGTTTGGTTGTTGGCACCCACAGCCACGTGCCYACAGCCGATTGCCAAATATTGGACGGCGGCACGGCTTACCAAACGGACGCCGGCATGTGCGGCGATTACAACAGCGTAATCGGCATGGATAAAGGTGAGCCTATCAGTCGCTTCCTAACGCGCATGAACAGGGAACGTTTTTCCCCGGCAGGCGGCCCCGCCACGGTGTGCGGCACATTCGTCGAAACCGATGACCGCACTGGATTAGCCGTACGTATAGAACCCGTCCGTATGGGCCCAAGGCTTATGGAACATATTCCAACGGTGTAAACTGGCTGGTCACCCCAAGATTACAGTGTAAATTCTAACTTAGAGTTGACTAATCTTTTGTACTGTATATGTTCTCATGTGTTAGGCAGATTATTTGAGTCGGTACGCGCCTAAATCGATTGGGGGTTTTATGATTAACAGCTTTTTTCGCTACATTTCCGTATTTTTCTTTTTCTTCTATAGCAGCACTGCCTTTGCGGATTGGTCCAGGATCAGCTACGGCAACGGCCTTGATAGCCACGGCATCAAAGAACTTTTAGATCAAGGAGCATGCGAGGCCTTTTTTAAAAGAACCCAGTTAAGCCGAGATCAGTTCGTTGCCAACAATCCATTGCTATCGGCCCGTTTTATGCTGAAAGGCAACGCTTGCTTCCCAAAAGACATAGCACAAGCCGTTGCCATACTTGAATATTACCAAGAATCTTACCGCGATGATTACGAAGCTGCTTTTTTGTTAGCGAAAGCCTATCTCGCCAGCAATTCTAGCGAAAAATACCGACGAAAGGTTGTTTCGAACTTTCGAAAAGCGGCCGTAGGCTTTGCTCCGTCCTATTTCAGTCAGAAGTTACAATATTTTCCCAGATCCAACCCTACTAGCTCACTCGAGTTTCTCGAACGCATTCTGAAGTCAAAAGTGATAATTCAACCGGCTCACCGCGCACAACTTGAAGAGCGTCTTGAATTTATGAGATTTTTCCACAGGCAGTCGCCCGCAGAAATAGCCGAACAAGAAAAAACAAAAGCAGTCGCATACCGACTAGAAATTAACATGATGCGCTCTCTCTCCATAGATCTTATCGGGCTAGAAACCTCCCCAACTGACTGGCAGCCACATTTGAAGTGGCTCGATACGCTCTATGAAAAAGGCCCTTCAGCGTGGGCCGAAAAGGCGGAAGCACTGAGAACAGGTGAACTGAGCGGTAAAAGAAACCCTGTTCAGGCGCTTAACTGGCTCAAATCCCTTGAATCTCATGACGCTTTAGCAACGCCCATTTTACTTAAGTTATTCAAGTGGGCACATGAGGAAGCTTTTCAGCAGGAAATAAAGCTCAGTGAAAGTAGCATTTGGGGCGCACAAGACTTAGCCCTTGCTGCCAGCAAATCAGTCATTGAAAAATATAACGAAGGAGCCTTGCACCTTACGGCCCTTACGCGCTGTGTATTAGAAAACGAACCCGAGGCAGATATTACAAGCATAGCGTTGTATTATATCCGGAAAAATATGCAGAGCAAAAACGAGCCGGAGCATTCTAAAATGCTTCCAGAGCTACTTGCTCAGTATGGCGGCAGCGAGACTGCTATGCTGAAAAATGCTAAGGACGTGATTATCGCGGCTGACCGCTATTATTCAGACCCTGCTGAGCCATTGTCCTGGCTTGATTTCATGAATTATGTGAGTTCATTCATGCAAAATAGCCAGCCCTTGGGTGAAACATGTAGCGACGCCGTTAACACCGCCTATAAAATCGCTGCAAACCTTGGAGATGCAGCATGAGATATTTTTTCCTCCTAACCTGCCTTACCTTTTTCTTTTCAAGCCAAGCGAAAGCGCAGTATTTTCGCCCGAACGATCATTTTTATAATAATGCTCAAGTAGCGGCTGATTACTTAGAAAAGGAAGATTGCGAAGGGTTTTTTAGTATATTTGACGGCGGCTTAGAGGGTCTTGAGTATAGCTACGGAAATTTAAAAGCCCGTTTGATGATCAAGGGCCTTTGCATCAAAAAGGATCCGGTCGCTGCAAAAGCATTACTCGACAAGAGTTATAACGCTTCCTTTATCGATCCTGAGCTAGTTTTCCTTTCAGCAATGGCACTCGAAGAACAAAATGCCGGTGTAGTAACTGAAGAAATCAAATCGCTTTATGATCAGCTTGCTTTGGCCATGGCCCCAGTTATCATCGAAAAACGCGTAGCGTTTGAAGGCA
>JAESRJ010000118.1 GCA_016764715.1 Kordiimonadaceae bacterium
TGCTTCGTTCGCTGGCTCGCTCGGTGTTACCAGTTCATCCGGGCCGGGTATTGCGCTGAAGATGGAAGCCATGGGCTTGGCGATTTCTACAGAATTGCCGCTGGTGGTTATTAATTCCCAGCGCGGGGGGCCATCAACAGGCTTACCAACCAAAACTGAACAATCTGATTTATACCAAGCGATTTACGGTAGAAACGGYGATGCRCCGRTYCCTGTKATTTCAACGCGCAGTCCRGGYGACTGTTTTGAAGTGGCGATTGAAGCCGTRCGSTTGGCCGTGAAATAYATGACSCSGGTWATGCTGCTGACAGACGGCTTTACAGCCAACGCKGCTGAGCCGTGGATGCTGCCTGATCTGGAYGCGCTTGTVCCKTTYAARRTCGAGCACGCTAAAACACCAGCCGAAGGCGAAACTTTCAGCCCGTATAAACGCGAYGAGAAAACACAYGCGCGSAAYTGGGCTATTCCKGGMAATATTGGTACTGAACACCGTATTGGCGGGATCGAGAAAGACTTTGATACCGGCCATATATCCTACGATTCTGATAACCACCAGCGCATGACGGATATCCGCCAGGCGAAGATTGAAGGCATAGCCAACGATATTCCGCTGCAGGCTGTAGAACAAGGCAATACCAGCGGTAAATTGGTGATCGTTGGCTGGGGCTCGACATATGGGCCGATCTTGGAGGCGGTGAAATTTGCGCGCGCTGAAGGGCTCGACGTTAGCCATATTCATATCCGCTATTTGCACCCATTCCCCTCAAATCTTGGGGAATTATTGGCTGGATATGATAGTATTATCGTGCCTGAAATGAATACAGGGCAGTTGAAGACGGTTCTAAGGGATAAATTTCTGATTGATGCCAAGCCGCTTAACAAAGTGTCTGGCTTGCCGTTTAAAATTCAGGAAATCCTGGATGCTATCCACAGCGATATCGCAGAGTAGGGAGGAGAGATCATGAATGAAATTAGTGCTCTCAAAGGAACACCGGAAAAAACACCGCTGACCCTTAAAGATTTTACCAGTGACCAAGAAGTGCGTTGGTGCCCTGGTTGCGGCGATTACGCGATCTTGAAGGTTATGCAGCGCACCTTGCCTGAGCTGGGTGTTACCCGCGAAAACACTGTTTTTGTATCAGGCATCGGCTGTTCTAGCCGCTTCCCATACTATATGGATACATACGGGTTTCACACCATCCACGGCCGTGCGCCTGCTGTTGCCACGGGTGTTAAGCTTGCCAACCCTGAACTTGATGTCTGGATGATTACTGGTGACGGTGACGGCCTGTCCATCGGCGGTAACCATATGCTGCATGTGCTGCGCCGCGATGTGGATATCAACATCCTGCTGTTCAATAATATGATTTACGGGCTAACCAAAGGCCAGTTCTCGCCAACATCGAAGCCGGGCACAAAATCCCCATCTACACCGCAGGGGTCGGTTGATCCGGCCCTGAATCCCATTGGCTTTGCCCTTGGGTCTGGCGCGCGGTTTGTAGCGCGTACGGTAGACACAGCGATCAAGCATATGCCAGGCGTTTTCAAGCGCGCGCACGCTTTCAAAGGCGCGTCTTTTGTTGAGATTTTGCAGAACTGTATTGTGTATGCAGACCAAGTTTGGGGTGACGTAACGCAGAAAGCAACAGCAGCGGACAAACAGTTGCTTTTGGAAAACGGCGAAAAAATGCTGTTCGRCAAAGAGAAAGACAAGGGCATTCGTTTTGATTTGGCCAGCTTCTCGCTGCAAGCCGTAATGATYGGCGAGAACGGCATCACCGAAGACGATATATTGGTGCACGACGAGAGCAACCTTCAGATGGCTCGTATGCTGGCTGAACTTGGTGCTGAGGCGAATGAGCCGATGGCGATGGGCGTGCTCTACTCAGAACAGGCRGAGCATAGCTATACGGAAGCCGTGCTTGCGCAGGTCGAGGCACAGAAGGGCAAACGCACCCTGAAGGACATGATCTACTCAGGCCAAACCTGGGAAGTGAAGTAGCTTCGCGGCAAAATCCAGAATTTGAAAAGCCCGGTTTTGACCGGGYTTTTTTATTGTCGAAACTCGGCGTTAGCCGTCACCAAATTTAAACTGCGTGCCTCAGCTGTCGGCCCTGGCTTCTATCGCAGGTGCATTGGCGTGCCGTGCCAGATAAACTATCGCCACTACAAATAGTGCGGTGCAAAAGTAGCTGCCTTCGGGGCCGATATTGCCGCCCGTTAGAAGTAGGGCCCCTTGATCCGTTAGTTCCACCACAAGGGCAGGCGTGCCAACTTCWATGCCGGTMACMGGCAGCTCRTAGCCMACTGAYTGCATCCAGTTCCAGCCYGCATGCCAGCCCATARCRCCCCARAYATTACCTGTTTTAATGGTCCATAAGGCCGCGAACACGGCGAAYAACATGATGTTAACGCTGGTTATCCAGTGATTGTCGCCATCGAAATGGAGGAGCGTAAAAATAAGAGAACTGATGATAATGCCGGTTAAAAGATTGAACCTGCGKGTCACTGYSCCWAGCATCCAGCCGCGGAAGATAATTTCTTCTACGCTCGACTGAACGGCAAACCCGAGCAACAGTAAAAATATGCTGAAGAGACCTGCAGGAGAAGAGAGTGCAGGCAAGATCGCACCTACTTCGTAGCCGCCCGACATCCATATTGCTGCGACGATAATGGAAATTGTACCAATGCCGATGACGTGGCCGCGCGCGAATGTCTTTAGCCCTGCGGTTTTACTAAAACCCATACTGGTGAACGGCAGTTTTTCTGCATACCRAACCCAAACCATTGTGATAATTGCGGACGGTAGRAAAAGTCCAAACAAGACCAGGGCCAAGACACGGGGCCCCGAACCAAATAAGTCTGAAAAGCCTGCGAGTGATAAGATGTTCGCGCCAGCGACTTGGCCAAAAATTGAAAACACTAGCGATAAAATAGTAAGTAAGATGAAAATCAGTACGCCAATTGAGAAGCTGGAACCCTTGSTTCGTTCAGGTCCTGAAGGTCTTAGCCACGGTCTTGGCTCGGTTTTGTCAAATAGCTCATTCCCCAAAAATTGCATTATATCTCTCCCATGGCCGTTTGTTTTTATTATGGGTGAAACATAGACGCTAGTAAGCTCGGTGTCACATCTAATAGAATGCGAACCTACGAAAACGCTTTTTAATGGCGCTGGCAAGCCGGGATGATCATTGATAATATTATAGGTGCCGAAACAGTATGCAGCGCTACACCGACATAAACACGTCGTAGCGTGTTGATTTTCCAGTAATTTGGTGCGACGGCGTGCGGATGYCGGCTAACGGGTCGGCCTTTTGCGGCCATTTTAGCACGACGCGGTTGCTCGCATGTTTAAGCGCTACTTGCATCAGCTCTGTAGAGTCTTGGTCGATGCCAACGATTTCCCGTATCAACCGCATTTCCTTTTTTACCAAGCTCGATTTCGTGCGCGGCGGATGCATCGGGTCAACAAGGACGACCTCTGGCGACAGGGTCGGTAGCAGGTCTTTTGCATCACCGTGCAGAAGCGTCATGCGCCCAATAATCTCAGCCAGATCTGCGCTTGCGTCTCTGGCCCGCTCTATGGCTTCGCTTAACAGCCGGTGCATATGGCTGGATCGTTCAATCAGTGTCACTGTCGCGCCGAGTGAAGCGAGCAGAAACGCATCCCTTCCGAGGCCGGCGGTAGCATCGACAACGTGCGGTGTTTTGCCAGATTTAAGGCCCACAGCTTTGGGTAACGCCTGTCCGCGACCGCCGCCGAATTTGAGCCTGTGGCCAACAGCGCCGCCAACAAAATCRATYTCAAGAGTGTCCACTGCTGTTTGGCCTTTGTTGTTGGTTTTCTTCGGAGGATGAAATCGCGCTAAGCCGCAGAAACAATTCTCTGCGTTCTTGTAATATCCCRCGKTCAAAAACGCACGCCTTTTAAGACGCCAGGCACTACGGCGTGCTGTAAGGCGGGGGCATTTGTGAGACTAGGGGGAAGCTAGTCATGCAGCCCGTCTTTAAAACCAAGGCAATCAAGGTAGCTTTTCAAAGAAGTTTCTGGTGTTTCGACGTACGTTTCTTCCAATTGGCTGGCGCTGCGCATGCGGTCGAGGCGAAAATGCCTGTGGTCCTTCCTCAGCTCGCACCATGCKAGCAGCAGCCAGCTAGGCCCCCAGAAAGAAAGCGACAGWGGGCGTACTGTGCGCTCAGTATAGTCCCCGTTCTTATCTTCATAATCCAGTCTCAGCTTATGCTTGGAGCGAATAGCGCCGCGCATCATTGAAAAGTCGACTGTCCACGGGATGAGAGCGTTTGTAGGCGGCGCAAACAAAGCGGTGCCAGCAAAAATTTCGCGATCTTTTTCTGGCAGGACGTTTCTGAGTTTACGCACCAAGCTTTTGGCTGATTTTGCCATCGCTTCATCGGTGTAGGCGCTTACCATAGCAGCGCCCAGCATCAATGTTTCCAGCTCCCCAACCTCCAGCGACATGGGCGGCAGGCAGTGGCTTTTGTCAATCAAATAGCCGACACCCGCTTCGCCGCTGATCGGCACGCCAGTTAAAATCAGGTCCTGAATATCGCGGTAAATGGTGCGCACGCTTACGTCAAATTCGTCAGCGATGCTCTGCGCTGTGATCGCCATGCGGCGACCCTGCATATAATTTACGATTTGAAAAAGTCTATCCGTGCGTTTCATACGTACTCTCTATCATACGGCTACTGACGAATTATGTCAGTATACTGTCAGTACCAGATATATTTCTGAAAATTCTAAGAAAACTGCGTGTTATCGGGTATTTTATTGGAAAGGCTGGCTGGGAAAACTAGCTTTTGGTATAAGGCCTTGGTGTGATCACTCCTATTTAACATCAATACTCTCATTAAGGGATGCCAAGTATAGCTAAAGAGAAGTCAATGTGAGTACTGTACGTAATGGAAAGGGAAGTCCATTCTAAAGATGTGATTACCGTAAGTAATGGAAAGAGAAGTCAGTACTTCAAGTAGAGATGTCTTACTAAAAGATGTGATTACCGTACGTAATGGAAAGAGAAGTCAGTACTTCAAGTATAGGAAGGTATAGGTGATTCAAGTATAGGAAGGTATAGGTGATTCAAGTATAGGAAGGTATAGGTGAATAGGCACAGCATGGTCATTCAAAGAGTTGGTTCTCTGCCTCATCGAGGTAGATGGTGTTGATGGAGGGGAACTTCCCAGTGATGAAGAACCTCACGAACCGCACGAACTCCCTCCTCTTCTCAACATCAGTGATGTACTTGGCCACCTCCAGCATGTCCAGCACCTACAGCTTGTCCCAGTTCACCCGAAGGAAACGCTTGGCTTCCCTC
>JAESRJ010000343.1 GCA_016764715.1 Kordiimonadaceae bacterium
ATAACTTAAAACAACTCTTCTTCTTCATTTTTCACGTCGTCTTCACTCTGAAAAATATCAACACTGTTATCAGCACTTATATACTCAGTTGGTGCGGTTCCCACTTGAAAGAATTCAAATAAGCTGCTTTTGTCAGTTTTAGTACTCAGCTTACCGGTTGCCTTGTCAATACGTACAGAAACAATTTCTGCTGGTAGCTCGAACGGTTCAATTGGCAAGTCGGCTAAGGCTATTTTCATAAAACTTATTCACGCAGGCTGTGCTGATTTTGCGCCTGCTTCTGTACCAATTATTTGGTCTTTTTCTAAATTATTATTGTAAACAGACTTGCCTAAGTTACGACTGGGGTCGTCAAATCCTATCCATGAGGTAGTCACTAATGGCGAGAATATCCAGAAAACCAAGCGTCTTTTCCTTCATTGGTGGTGCCTGTTTTACCTGCCAAAGGTTTATTCAGAGAAGAAATATCTTTACCGGTGCCCCGTTTGATTGCGCCTTCCATCATCGATACCAATTGATACGCCGTATGTGGGTCAATAATCTGAATGCGATCATCTGGCAACACAGGTTCTTTGAGGCTTTTATGGCTAGGGTCAATTGGATCCGCCGCCCGTGTTTGTCTACAGGGTATGCAATTCCTTTTATCGTGTTTAAAAATTGTCCGCCCACGACGGTCCTGGATGCGGTCAATTAGTGAAGGCGTAATTTCTTTGCCACCATTTACAAGCATGCCGTAGGCCGAGGTCAATTTAAGGAGCGTAACCTCCCCTGCCCCCAGCGATGCAGCTAGCGTTGCATCCATGTTGCTTTCGAGGCCAAATTTGTTGGCGTAATCAAGAATTGAACGCATCCCAAGCTCTTGAGCCAAGCGCACAGTCATCAGGTTTTTGGATTTCTCKATCCCAAACCTCAAAGTCCTGGGGCCGTAGAATTTTTCYGAACTATTTTTCGGCTTGTATTTYCCYAAGCCTTCGCCCTGGTCAATAACAAAGGCAGCATCCAGGATGAGATCTGATGGGGTAAACCCGCGGTCAAGCGCTGTAGCATATACAAAGGGCTTGTACGCAGAGCCTGGTTGCCTTTCTGCTTGAGTGGCGCGGTTATATTGGCTGGTTTTGTAATCGTATCCACCAACCATTGCCAGAACCCGGCCTGTATGCGGATCCATTACCACAATTGCTCCCTCAACCGCGGGGATCTGCCGAAGCCCATATTGAGGCACTGCGCCAATTTCTTCGCCGGTGGAATCCCAAAAGCCAGCAAGCGTGATCGGTGGTTTAGTCGCTATATATTCAACTGCAATAACGTCACCTAGGGCAATGACTTCCCCTATGTCTGTAATTTTTGGATTACGCCGCGCCCATGTCACTGTTGAGAACGGGACAAACCCATATGTGCCGTCTCTTAACCCAATAATTGCTCCGTCTGTACGGACCTCGTGAACCGCTGCAAGTTTCCAGCGTGGAATACCAAGGTTCTTCTTCAAGGCTTCAAGACGTTTCTGCCATACTTCGTCGATCTTCATCCGGCTAATTGGGCCGCGGTATCCATGCCGCCGATCGTATTCTACTAGACCTTGCCTCAAACTACGCTCAGCAATGGCCTGCAAACGTGGCTCCAGCGAGGTACGAACTGAAAGGCCGCCTTCGTAAAGCGCTTTGGTGCCGTATATCCGCCCTACCCTGCGGCGCACTTCTTCTGAAAAATATTCTGCTTTAAATTCAGCACGCCCTGTTCGACGGCGCATGACCAGATCTTCCGCCACCGCTACTCGGTATGTTTCGTCGTCAATGTGGCCTAGAGCGCGCATCCGGCTCAAWACCCAGTTACGACGACCAACAGCTCGGCCTTTGTTGCGTACAGGATGGTAGTTATTCGGTGCCTTTGGTAAAGCAGCAAGGAATGCCATCTCAGCGACCGTTAGTTCATTCAACGCTTTGTTAAAGTAGTTAAGCGACGCGGCAGCGATTCCGTAGGACCGGTTACCAAAATTGATTTCGTTAAGGTAAAGCTCGAGAATTTCATCTTTTGTAAAAGCGCGCTCAATCCTGAGCGTCAGAATCATTTCTTTCACTTTTCGGTCGAGGCGCTGTTCAAGTGTTAGAAGAAAGTTCCGCGCCACTTGCTGTGTTATTGTTGAGCCACCTTGTAGCGTGCGCCCACGAGCCAAATTCATGACGTTACGCAGGTTAGCCCGCACCATGCCCATATAATCTAGGCCGCTATGGTTATAGTAATTTTTGTCTTCCGCAGATAGAAAGGCATTAATCAATTGTTGTGGCACGACGTTGATCGGAACGAATAATCGTGGTTTTTTTGAAAACTCTGTTAACAGGCTGCCGTCCCCGGCATGAACGCGCGTGACGACGGCAGGTTCATAATTTGCGAGCTGTCTGTAATCCGGGAGGTCGCGTCCGTAATATACGATCGCTGAAACCACCACGATAACGGCTGATACCGTTCCAACGGCACCCAATAAAAGGCCCCATTTGAACAAACGGCGCCACAAAGGCTTTTTGACCTTTTTGGGACGCACAGTAGCCAGCTGATTTTCTTGTTTATCGGGGCCTGTCATAACAGTCAGTTTAACTCAAAAAAAAATGGTAGTCGCACACGGCATGCCACCCTACTTGTTCTGCCTAAAGAATGTGGCCCCTATGTGGCATTTAGCGCCCAAGCGCCAGTAACGTATCAAAATACTTATCAACTGCGATATTTATAGCCTTTGAAATGCGGCGTTGGCCTTCCCTGCTGTTAAGCATACGGGCATCTTCTCGGTTGGTGATGTAGCCCGTTTCGATCAATACTGACGGAACATCCGGGGACTTCAGAACGAGAAAGTTAGCGAACCTGTGGCCACGTTTATGCATGCGGACTTGCCCGCGCATTTCGGGCACTAAAATTTCGGCGAACCGCGCAGAATTATTTAAAGTCTCGCGCTGTGCCAGCTCAATAAGAATGTTAGATACTTCATCTGTCGTTTCGGCAAGGTCCACACCCGCCAAAATCTCAGACCGGTTTTCCTTTGCCGCTAAGCGCGCCGCTTCTTTATCTGAAGCACGTTCGTTCAGGGTATAAACCGTACCGCCTCGAACTTTTTTATTGGCGATCGCGTCGACATGAACACTAATGAACAGATCAGCGTCGACAGATTTAGCCAGCGCGAAACGGCGACGATGACGCACAAAGATATCGCGTGTTCGGGTCAAATAGACTGTATAGCGGCCCGTTGCCTCCAGACGCGCTTTTACCGCTTTGGCAATCTTTAGTGTAATGGTTTTCTCGTTAGCACCGCCGCGACCGAGCGTCCCTGGGTCGGGACCTCCGTGCCCGGGATCAAGAACGATAACGCGTTTCCCGTTTTTCTTTTGTGGGGTCGCAGTTGGCAGCCGCTCAGGGCGACGTGTCGCCCTTACCTTCCGTGTATCGGCCACGGCTTTTTTGAACTGAGCTGTAGAAGCAGGTTTCAAATCAAGGACATATCGATTTGAGTATCGACCCGAAGCAGGAAGCGAAAAGCTGTTTTTAATGATGGCTGCAGATTTGAGATCAAGCACAATTCTATAGACATCGGTAGAAAACAAGCCATGCCGATAACCAGCGACAACGCCTGCAGCCGCAACGTCTTTTCTATTTCCCCAATTGGCGTTTGGTACGTCGATCACGATGCGATTAGGATTGCTTAGCATGAAAACACGCGGCTGTATCTGGCCGGAAACATCTAACACAAAACGGGTTGCGTCAGCGGTTTTACCGAAACGGACGCCTTCGATTTTAACCTCTTGTGCCTGAAGGCTACCAGTCCATATTACCAGAAAGATCGCTGAGTAAAATAGCTCCCTAAAACTGTACACCACTATTTTATCCTACGCCGCTGCGACAATTTGCTCCCACTTTCTTAAGTCGCCAGAGGGCAAATGTCTATAGATCTGAAAGTATGAATACTTATAGCGGCAACAAACAATCGTTGCTTTTGCTGATTGCAGGCTGCTTTACTCGGCGCGAGAAGAAGAACTTACCAGATTACGCTGATTTCCATTGTAATCGCCTAGCAACCCCATTACGTTGCTCACTTGAGATTACCGATTTGTCGCATGCGTTGCGAAGGATCACGGTTCTACTCCGGCGCTGAAGGCGGTCTGAAAGATGACCACCCCGCTGGAAGAAGGACCAAACAAGGACACGAAGCAGCAATGGCCTATTGGCTTTGCGTATTGTTAAAACTGTATAGTGACTGCCAGAAATCCATTTCTAGCGGTCTCTTTCTGTTTTTGGCTAAGCGTCCGGCTTCTAACACTTTTTCCAACAATTTAACNTTTTTTATACATAAATTCGCTTGCGCCCCCCTTGCATTGCAAGAGGCTGTGACTGCGCGGCGATTACGTCGGAGTACTAAACTATGTCAATCCGTATGCTTATCGATGCACGCCACTCTGAGGAGACACGCGTTACAATCGTAAAAGGGAGTCGTGTCGAAAATTTCGATTTTGAGTCGTCTACCAAACTGCAACTAAAAGGCAATATCTATCTCGCGCGTATCACGCGTGTTGAACCATCACTGCAAGCAGCGTTCGTCGAATATGGCGGTAATCGCCACGGATTCCTCGCTTTTAGCGAAATTCATCCTGACTATTACCAGATACCGGCCGCGGACCGCGACGCCATAGTTGCTGCCGAATTACAGGCAGTTGCTGATGTCCAAAAGAAAGACTTGGACGCTGGCGAAGGCGAGAAAAAGAGACGCGGTCGCCGCCGCAGAGGTAGAAAGCCCGTTGCCGAAACTGTCACTGATGTTGATGCTTCTGTGTCCGAAGATGCAGCAGAAGGCAATGAAATCGATACCTCTGCTGATGAAACCAATGGGGATACGCCTGTTGTGGATGGCAGTGATGCTGCTAGTGCGCCTGAAGCTGCAACAGCTGCGGATGACGCAGAGGCTACTGAGGCTGAAACCCCTGATGACCAGGACGAAAGCGCTGTGTCAGACGACACAAGTGAGACAGGCGAAGTATCTAACGGTGCTTATGACCAGTCAAATGACGGCGATAGTGATCACGAGGAACTCGACACCCAAGAAAGCGATGACGAAGACAAAGAAGCTGAGATCGAAGCTGCAGCTGCTGCGCGTCGTCGCAGCTTAAAGGCTCTTAAGCACAAGTATAGCATCCAAGAAGTCATCAAGCGCCGTCAGGTTCTTCTTATCCAAGTTGTGAAGGAAGAACGCGGTAACAAGGGTGCAGCCCTGACTACCTATATGTCTTTGGCTGGCCGCTACTGTGTACTGATGCCTAATTCTACGCATTCAGGAGGCATCAGCCGCAAGATATCA
>JAESRJ010000344.1 GCA_016764715.1 Kordiimonadaceae bacterium
GCTCCCGTTTCCGGCAAGCCAATCAGGCGGAAGGTGCGTATTACGCTTCGGTGACTCCAGAGACAGCAATTGCGGAATTAGCGTTTTACAGGGCCCTTTTTTACAGCCATGCCGAAGGCCTCGAATATCCCACTACCGGAACCGAACACACGGCAATACAAGTACCTATAAAAACAGCTCTCGCCCTCGACATAACTAAAGGCAAATTTGCCGAAATCCCCGGCCTTTCACTAAAAGATGATTATTCATTGTCTCAAGTGTTAGCGAATGACGCTAGAGAAGCTGGGATAGAGGTGATTAAAAGTTCTTCTGTTAGGTGCCCTTTGAACGGCATAAATATTACAGTGTTGGATATGAAGGCCTTTGCCGCTAAAGCACCGGCAAAAAGGCAGACATGGCGGCTCCATACAAGTGGCGACCGCGTGATTGCCTTGCGGGAGTTTCCAAGAAAATCGTTGGAATTTATAGCGGCTGAGTTTGACGATCCGCGCTTATGAAATTACTGATTTCAGCATAGTGTTATGCTGGTCATCTTTGTGGTGATTAAGTTTATGTTAGTAAGCCAATAAGGGCATATACGGCAGGTTCTCACCTCGGCTATAGCAAAAGAATACCCGCCCCGCGCATCCTTCCGTCTTGCACTTACCGTAGCGGTTAATGAGAGTGAATTCCGGCCCCTGCATACTTAGGATCAAACCCGTATCAACTTCGGATCTCTTGTAAAATTCATAAGTGGACTGGAATATTTAACAGTAGCGTGGAGCCAAAAACGAGAATGGCAGTAGTAAGCTGTTTCTGAAATAATTGGAGTGGCCTTTTGCAATCTACTCCAGTCAGCTTGTGCTCACTCCACTCTTCTTCTGAATTTTATAATTCCTGAATATTTCCAAAACAGCGCTTTGTGATCTTCTTAAGGGCCTCAAATTATTCCATTGGAAAACCAATACTAACTCTATCCGCATAATTTTTCTCTAGATTAAAAGGCGATGTTGGCTCCTTTATTGCGGTTTCTGCTTTGCCGTCGATAGCGGACTTTAGTCCCACATAACATTAAAGGCTGGAGCCAACCAATTGCGCACGTGCTGTGTGAGATACGCTCGGCACCGTTGAGCGTCCCCGTCGATTGTCGCGCAGATTGGCATTGAAGGCAAACTCGCAGGTCCAAACACCTTCGGCACCGAGAGATACTTATTCGGCGTCGGCGTTAACCTCAAARCCACCTGCCTTAAAGTTYGRATGATGCTGRCCTAKRGYATCAACTGATCCCTTAGGTGGTWTTCTGGATCGAGGCGCCGCTAGGGGTCTGTCCATTTACTTTCAAGCACAACCCTCGCTATCTTGCGCAATTCAAGGAAAAAGGAAACCCGTGAGTCTCGCACTTTGGCTATCTTCATCTCTCTGACGGATATTCTTTTTATGACCTACTGGGCAATACTCGGGGGAGTTTGACCCGTCCTGGTTTTTACCCAACCTATTCCTTGTCATCTGGCCGATTTTCTTTATGAAAAATCTAATCAAAGGAGCTCACGCGTCTCATGCTGCAATAGCTGCCCTTAAATAAGCGGCCAAGCCCTGCTGCCGCACTATTGCTGAAACCAACACATCACACGCATTCGCTTCAGCCACAATCCGGCGTTTGAAATCATCCTCGTACCGCTGACGAGGTGCCTTGCCTTTAGCCACAATGAGAGCTCACTTAATATAAGCGGACACGCAGCCCGCTCTCAGGCACACTTATAGTATGATGGTATAAGCTACAGAAGGTGGATATCACCGGGTGCTAACATTTCGAAGCCCCGCCAATCAAACCAATGATTTTCTTGAAAACGTCCTGTGACAGCCACCCAGCATAGCTAATCCGGCCATAAACTACCCTTTAGGCGTCATCTTGGATAACCGCATAAAATAAACTCTTATGTAGTGTATTTTACAATTATAGTTGCTATTCACAAATATATAACTACTAAAAGGAGTGTTAAATAGCATAATTAACCGTTATAGGAGAATAAATATGAAATTAGTTTACATTGCTTCCCTTTTATTAACCTTGGGAATTCTTTTTCAGTCGCAACCCGCAAGAGCGGACCACGACCCTATACAAGACGCAATTTGTGCAGGTGGTTGCATCGGCTACTGTATGCGGTATCTTTCGACCGAAGTGCTTATAAATGCATGTGCGGACAAATGTATAACCGTAAGCTGCTAAACAGGCATAAATAAATTTGATAGGGGCTAGCTGGTACCGAAAAGGCCTCTATCAAAGAAATCTTTTGATAACTAGTGAGTTGGTTCGACGAGGGTACATTGTTGTTTTTCAGCTTAATTACGTCAGCAATTAATCGTGAAGAAATATTGGTGATTTATCCGCCTTGCAATTTGGAGTGTTAAAAAGTGAACAAAAGATATTCGATAATATTGGCAATTGCTATGCCCATTGGCGCGCTTGCATATGTTTCTTTAAACCCGACATTGGTAAGTGCTTTTACAAACAAAGAAGATAATTCGAGTAGGGAAAGAAAGGCAAAAAAAACAGTTAACGAAGAGCCTATTATTCCTGGGAATTTTAGTAACTCCAAGACTGAAACTTGCCGAAAAGAATGGACCTATACTCCACCTGCAAAAGGTCTGACATGGAAAAGTTCACTCCTACCATCAACGGGCAACTTTCGGATTAGTGCAGAAGTAGTAGAAACCAATTTAAATGGTTTTGTTACGGCAAATACATTTGCGACCGATCGCTTTACAAGTAAACACGAACAACAAAATAGATTTGGACTTGTTGAAGCTTATCTGTTGTCCCTAAAAAGCAAACGTCGAGTTAAGGACATCACCTATTCTGACGGCTTAAATGAAACTAGTAAGGTCATTATTGAATTTCAAAAAGTCCAAAAAGTACCTACCCATGTAACAGTCTCTCATATAGGAAATTTACCGCTTCCAGATGAAAAATATGAGGCTAGTTTGGAGTGGACATACTCAGGTTGTGGTTCGGTTCTCATTAATGAGAAAAGCTACGACGTAGCAGTAATTAACACTATTCATGACGTCATGCTGAATGGGTCCAAAAAGACCCTTAACGATGTGTATTATGTTTCATATGACTTAGGTATTCCTTTGGCCTATTTTTCTGAAGGCAGTTTAAGTCAAATTTCGGAGTTCCTAGTTTTAAATGGCAACTAGAAACTCACGAAAAAAGTATCATTTTGTGCATATGGGTTGTACCTAGTAATGGTATGCACCGACCATGAATTAGAGAGTTTTGAAAAGATTTTGTATGTCGCGACGTTTTTTTCCATTCGGTATATTTATACTTTTATTTATTGTAGCGTGTGATGAAAAGTCGTCTGAAAGGGATGGATCTCACTCAAATCTACCCTACGTTACCGCAACAATCGAACGCGGTAATATTCGAGATACTATTCCTGCGGCAGGCGAAATCAAACCTGCAGCAGCATTAGAAGTGGGTTCCGAAATTGGTGGCCGCATTATAAAGGTATACGTTGATCACAATGATATAGTCACAAAGGGTCAATTACTTGCTGAAATTGACCCTTTGCCATACGAAGCAGCATCACGGCGCGCAAAAGCTGGCCTAAGAGTTTCCTCCGCAAATTTACAGGAAGCCCGCGCAAAGTTACGATCAACTAAATTAAAACATGCACGAATAAGCAAACTCATTAGCACGGGATCAGTCAGGGCTTTAGAAATCGAAGACCTAGATTTAGCCGTTGCTATTTCGAATGCTTCAGTGAATCGCGAAATAGCAAATAATGATGACGCCGCAGCCCGACTTTCTGACGCGAATGATAATCTTGCTAGAACGAAGATTCGGGCTCCGATTGACGGTATTATTTTAGATCGTCGTATAGTAGAATCTCAAGTAATTAACGCTCTTCAAACCACTCCAGTCTTGTTTGTAGTCGCGGCCAACAAATCGGATATCCTGATCGAAGCCCTTGTTGCTGAAAACGACATTGGCCGAATAAGTGGCGACCTAAAAGTCCGGTTTACTGTCGATGCCTATCCTGATTTCAGGTTTTACGGCAAAATTGATAAAATACTTCGTGCCCCTCGTCGGCGTGGCCGTTTTGTTAGTTATCCAGTGCTCATTAAAGCAGAAGACAGGCAAGGTATTCTATACCCGGGAATGACCGCCGCTGTGGAATTTATTCACACAGACGCGAGAAATGTACTGTTTGCACCCATAAAGGCTTTATACTTTATGCCTGCGGATTACACCCCATCACTCAGCAAGGATGTCTTGAATACATTGGGTTTTGATAAGTTAAGCACACACAGCCCTGTTGTACGCGCAGGTAAAATTGGTGCAGAATTAGGGCGGCTTCTTCGGGAGGGAAAGCGACTAATTTTTCTGTTGATAGACGGAAAGTTGGAGCGTCGGGAAGTCCGGATTGGAGCAGAATCTAGCGAATTTGTTGAGCTAATCGATAGTGAATTGTCAGAAGGCATGCAGATCGTAGTTCAAGAGATCTTTGATGAATAGTAAATTGAAAAACCAGTTATTATGATAGTCAAAAATATGGCTACCAATGCGTACATTGATGCAAATAATATCGAAAAGCACTACGGATCGGGTGAAAACTCTATTGCGGCAGTGGACAGTGTGAGTTTTCAAATTCGAATGGGTGAGCTCACTGTCCTGATGGGGCCCTCAGGGTCAGGAAAGTCAACCCTGCTGTCGCTTTTAGGTGGTCTTGAAACAGTGGATAGTGGCCGCTTACGCGTTGGAAATGCTATTTTATCTGATTTTACCTCCTTAGCTTCAGCAAAATTCAGACGGGCGAATGTAGGGTTTTTGTTTCAAGACGCCGGCCTTTTGGACCGCATGTCAATTATGGAGAACGTGGCATTGCCTCTTGCTTATACTGGGATGGCTAAAAAATTACGGTACATGCAAGCAAGAAAAAGCCTCGAATCGCTAGGTTTGGGTCAACGAATGGATCACGTACCAGGACAGCTTTCCGGGGGTGAACGCCAAAGAGCTGGCTTGGCACGTGCAATTATAACCAAACCAAAACTCATATCATCAATCCCTTAACTGCGCTGAAACATGGCCAACATACGCCGCGTGACCATAAAGCCCCCGACGATGTTGATGGTGGCTATGAGGGTTGCAAAAGCAGCAATTCCCCAAATGATCGGATTGTCGCTGCTAATTTGTAAAAGGGCACCGACAATTATAATGCCTGAAATTGCATTTGTTACTGCCATTAATGGTGTATGAAGAGAATGAGAAACATTCCATATTACTTGAAAACCAACAAAGCAAGATAAAACAAAAACTATG